>CAYMRO010000035.1:0-13037 GCA_964392875.1 uncultured Demequinaceae bacterium | reverse complement strand
GGCCGTTGATGATGGTCGCGATCACGGTGGCACCGATGAGCGCGTGGATGAGCCTGCCGCGGCCTCCAAAGAGACTCACGCCACCAACCACGGCGGCGGCCACACCGGAGAGCACGATGTCTCGACCGGTAGTGGGGTCCACGGACCCCACCTTCGCAACGAAGAAGATACCCGCGATCACGGACAGCACCGAACAGGTGGCGAATGCCGCCCACTTGATGAGGGTGACGTTGACACCGGCGCGGCGAGCCGCCTCGGCGTTGCCACCCACTGCGTAGAGGTACCGGCCAAATTGCGTGCGGTCCAGCACGTACGTGCCGATCATGAGGATCGCCAGAATGATAGGCACCACAATGGGCACACCCCGCAGCGGCACCGTCTTGGTTCCACGGTCCGCGTTGAGGAAGTACACCACCAGGGCGCCGATGGCGGCGATGGCAACCAACTTGATGATCATCGCGGCCATGGGCGGGTTGGGGGCGCCCGCTTGGCTGCGCCGAGCCCTGTCCCACAGCGCCACACCAAGGAGGATGGCGAGCACCACAAGGAGCAGTACCCAACCGGCCCACCGGGGCATGTTGGAGTTCTGGATCGCGAGGATCTGCGGTGGGATGACGCGGTACGTACCGCCGGCACCGATGATCATCAGGATCACGCCCTGAAGGCCCAGGAACAGGCCCAGCGTGACGACGAATGACGGAACGCCAACCTTCGCCACGAAGAAGCCGATCGTCAAGCCGATGACGAGACCAATGGCGAGCGCGATGAGGAGTGCAACCGGCCACGAGAGCCCGTCGGGCTGGGTGAGCCGCACGAACACCGACATCGCGACACCGAAGGTCACACCCGCGGACAGGTCAATCTCGCCCAACAGCAGCACAAACACAAGGGCCATGCCCAGTGTGCACAGCGCGGCAGCCTGCGTAACGAGGTTGGCCATGTTGCGCTCGGTGAGGAAGAAGTCGCTCGCAAAGGTGAAGATCAGCATCAGGACTACGAGCCCCGCGACGGCGGGCAGAGCGCCCATTTCGCCGCCGCGTACGCGCCGCACATAAGCCATGACGTGGTCACGCAAGGAGGTCTCTTGACCCTTGCCTAGCAGGTTGGGGGTGTCCGCGTCCGGGGTGATGCCCGCGGGGACTCCCGCAGCGGCCTCAATGAGGTCCGCTGCGGACTTTTCAGATTGCTTGCTCACGAGTCGGCCATCTCCATCCGCTTTGTGCCAGTGATGTACCCAACGACAGAGTCGGGGTCGGTGTCGCTCACGGCGAGCTTGGCCGTCATCGTTCCCAGGTAGAGAACCCACACGTCGTCAGCAACCTTGAACACATCTTGCAAGTTGTGAGAAATGATGATGACAGCCACGCCGCTATCGGCAAGCCGACGTACCAAGTTCAGGACCTGCTCCGTCTGCGCAACTCCGAGCGCGGCTGTTGGTTCGTCAAGGATGACGACCTTCGCCTGCTTCACAACGGAGCGCGCGATGGCAACAGTCTGTCGCTGTCCACCGGACAGGCTTGAAACCTTCTGGCGCAGCGACTTAACGGTCTTGACTGAGAGCGACATAAGAGCCGCAGCGGCCTCTACCTCCATCTGACCTTCGTTGAAGGTACCCATGTCGGTTTCCTCACGGCCGAGGAACATGTTCTGGACGATGTCCAAGTTGTCGCACAGCGCGAGGTCTTGATACACGACCTCGATACCGTGGCGGGCGGCTTCGCGCGGGTGGTGCAAGACCACCGGCTCGCCTTCAAACATAACTTCGCCGCCGTCGTACGGCTGTACGCCAGCTAGGCCTTTGATGAGGGTGGACTTACCGGCGCCGTTGTCGCCAACGAGTGCGGTGACCTTACCCGCATATGCCTTGAAATCCACTCCCCGCAAAACGTTGACAGGACCGAAGTTCTTAGTCACCTGTCGCAATTCGATGATGGGTTGATCCATCGTGTCCGTCTCCTTTGACTGGTATGCGTCTACAGGGTCTCGCACACGGGGAGGGTTCCGCACCTTGAACGATGCGGAACCCTCCCTTGTGTGCTCTAACTGATGCTACGCAGCAGCCTTTACGCCAGCAGCGTCACACGCTGCCTTGACCTCACCGGCGCAGACCTCGTCGTAGCTTGCGCCACCGTCGTCGATGACTGCCTGGACGCCGTCCTTGCGGACGTCGATCGGGGTCACGGCGACGAACGGCGTGCCGTCGTCGAGCTTCTTGTCAACGGCAGGCTTCTCGCCATTCAGGAGCTGGATAGCCAGTTCCGAAGCAGCCTTGGCCTCGAGCATGTACGGCTTGTAGACCGTGCCCGTCTGGTAGCCGAGCAGGATGTTCTGGAGACCGGCGACGGATGCGTCCTGACCGGACACCGGCACCTTGCCCTCGAGCTTGTTCTTCTGCAGGATCGTGATGACGCCAGCAGCGTTGGTGTCGTTGGCGGCCCAAACGGCGTCAACGTGACCACCGAGCGAGGTCAGTGCCTGCTCGAACTGCGTGGCGGACCAGTCGCCGTCCCACTTGCCATCGGGCTCGGCTGCGGGCTTGATGCCAGCTGCCGACATGACGCCGTCAGCACCGTCGTGGAACATCTTGGCGTTGCCGTCTGTGGGGTCTCCACCGATGTACACAACCACGGCCTTGGCCGGGTCAACGCCGTTTTCAGCGAGACCGTCCACGATCATCTGACCCTGAAGTGCACCAACCTGCGTGTTGTCGAACGACACGTAGTAGTCGGCACCCGCGATGGGGCGGTCATAGGCGATGACGGGGATTCCAGCGGCCTTGGCCTTCTCGGCCACGGTCACACCAGCACCCTGGAAGTCAACGAGCAGCATGACATCGCAGCCCTTGGTCATCATCTGGTCGGCGATGGTCGCGTACTTAGCGGTGTCACCACCAGCGTTGTCGATCTGGATTTCGAAGCCGGCAGCCGTGATCGCGTCGTTAAGCGCGGGGCGGTCACCGTTCTCCCAGCGAGGCGAGGACGCCGCGTCAGGCAGGATCACACAAGCGGTGCCCTCGGCACCGGCAGGTGCGCCCGTGTTGGTGGCGCCAGGAGTGGTCGCGGCTGGTTCGTCAGACGAACAGCCCGCAAGCACGAGTGCCGATGCCGACGCGATGGCGGCAAAGGACAGGATGTTAATTTTCTTCACTACGTTTCCCTTCCGTTGGGAGGGGTTCAGGTAAGAACCCCGCGGACGGTCTCCGGTGACCGACGCGCCATTCACCTTAGGCACGCGAAAGGTTTCGGTAATAGCCAATAATCTCGGTATTCGGCCTCAAACGGTCACGATTCAGTAACGTGCCGGTGCCGCGCACGTAACGATTTTTCTGGGAGGCCAAAGCGGGGTGCGACTGTGACCGTGCACAGGGCTTGCGCGACACGCACGTTTCCGGCGTGCCAAGCGGTGGATTTGCCCGACGCTGACGCGCGCGGCGTACCAATGGCGGCTTAGGCCTCAACCAGTTGGGCAGCGAGAACTTCCGCAATCTGCACCGCATTGAGCGCGGCACCCTTGCGCAAGTTGTCACCAACCACGAACAGGGCGAGGCCACGGCCGCCGTCCACCGATTCGTCGGCACGGATGCGGCCCACGTACGTGGGATCGGTGCCTGCGGCCTTGAGTGGCGACGGCACCTCGTCAACGACAACGCCCTGGGCCGCTCGCAGAATCTCGTAGGCGCGCTGGGGCGTGATGGGCCGCTCGAACTCAGCGTTGATGGACAGCGAGTGTCCGGAGAAAACGGGAACCCGCACGCACGTGCCGCTGATGCGCAATTCAGGGAGCGCAAGAATCTTGCGCGATTCGTCCCTCAGCTTGCGCTCCTCGACCGTTTCATTGGAGCCGTCATCGATAATGTCGCCCGCCAACGGCAGCACGTTGAACGCGATGTCCTGGACGTAAACCTCTGGCTCCGGCAGAGTCACGGCGGTGCCGTCGAGCGCGAGACCTTCCGCCCCATCCACGCCTGCACGCAATTGGGTCGCGAGCTCCCGCACGCCCGCAACTCCGGACCCGGAGACGGCCTGATACGTGGACACGACAATGCGAACCAGTCCGGCCTCGTCGTGCAGGGCCTTGAGGGTGGGCATGGCGGCCATGGTGGTGCAGTTGGGGTTGGCAATGATGCCCTTGGTGGCAGCCTGGACGGCGTCCGGGTTGACCTCAGACACCACCAGCGGGACGTCTGGGTCCATGCGCCATGCGGAGGAGTTGTCGATGACTACCGCGCCAGCCGCCGCAAAGCGGGGCGCGTAGACCTTGGAAGGCCCTCCGCCTGCGGAGAAGAGCGCAATGTCAATCCCCGCGTAGTCGGCGCCCTCCACATCCTCAACCACAACGTCGGACCCAAGGTGGGGAAGCGTAGCCCCGGCTGAGCGCGCGGAAGAGAAGAAGCGCACCTTGGCGGTGGGGAAGCGTTCGGCAACCAACTCGCGCATGACGGTGCCCACCTGACCGGTGGCGCCAACAACAGCAATGGTGAGTGTCATCGCCCAGTCCCTCCGTAAACAACCGCTTCGCCCTCTACCGAGTCCAGGTCAAACGCAGTGTGGACGGCGCGCACCGCGGCGTCCAGCAGATCGGAACGGGTCACCACGGAGATGCGAATGTCCGAGGTGGAGATCATTTCGATGTTGACGCCGGCGTCGCGCAGCGCGGCGAAGAAGGTGGCAGAGACGCCTGCGTTGGACCGCATGCCGGCACCAACCAGGGAAATCTTGCCAATGCTCTCGTCAGTCACCACGTCTTGGTAGCCGATACCCTCCGCGTCCGCCTCGATGACCGCGAGTGCATCTGCGAGGCGCGTGGCGGGAAGCGTGAAGGAGATGTCGGTGAGGCCCGTGGAGGTGGCGGAGACGTTCTGCACGATCATGTCGATGTTGACATCTGCGCGAGCAACAGCCTCGAAGAGGCGGGCGGCCGTGCCGGGAACGTCGGGCAGGCCGATGACAGTGATCTTGGCCTCGGAGCGATCGTGGGCAACGCCTGCGATGATCGGGTCTTCCATGGGTTCTCCTTGTTCATTCTCACTCACAACCCACGTGCCTTCGTTCCCCGAGAACGAGGAGCGCACGTGAATGGGAACGTTGTAGCGACGCGCGTATTCCACGCAGCGCGGCATGAGCACCTTGGCGCCGGAGGCCGCGAGGTCCATCATTTCCTCGTAAGTGATCCTGCTGAGCTTGCGCGCGGTGGGCACTATGCGAGGGTCGGCGGAATACACGCCGTCTACGTCCGTGTAGCTCTCGCAGACGTCGGCACCGAGTGCCGCGGCGAGCGCCACCGCGGTGGTGTCGGAACCGCCCCGGCCCAACGTGGTGACGTCCTCGGACTCTGGGTCGATGCCCTGGAAACCAGCCACGATGGCGACCTTGCCGGCCTCGAGCGCGCGCTGCAGGCGAGCGGGCGCTACTTCGATGATGCGCGCGCGGCCGTGGTGCTCGGTGGTGATGACACCGGCTTGGGGCCCCGTGAACGCCTGCGCGGGCACGCCCTCTGAGTGGATGGCCATCGCGAGCAGCGCCATTGAGATGCGCTCCCCGGCGGTGAGGAGGATGTCCATCTCGCGCGGGTGCGGCTCGGCCGCAACAGCGTGCGCCAGGTCGATGAGCTCGTCCGTGGTGTCACCCATCGCGGACACCGTCACCACCACCTGGTTTCCCGCACGCGCGGTCGCAGCCACGCGGCGTGCCACGCGCTGCAGCGCTTCCGCATCGCCAACGGACGAGCCGCCATACTTCTGGACCACGAGGGACATGACTGTCTGCTCCGCCTTACCGGTGAAAAGGTTGGGGTTCGCGCGCGCGAGCGCACGGAGAGCCATTCTAGGGCCACGTGTCCGTGGGGCCTAGTTCGCGCCAGTAGGGTCAAGACATGCTGAGCAACGCGCCCGTGGTCACCACAGCGCAGGGCCGCGTGGAGGGCGTATGGCGGCAACAGCAATGGCCCGACGCTGCTGGCACCACAGGCGCTCGCGTCACCACCTACGCGACGTTCCGTGGGATTCCCTACGCGCAGCCACCGGTTGGCCCGCTGCGCTTTGCGGCACCGCAGCGAGTTGAGCCGTGGGAAGGGGTGCGCCCAGCCCACGAGTTTGGGCCCACACCGCAGCTCTACTCGCCTTACAACCCGCCGCGCATTCCGGAACCGTCCATTCCTGGCGATGACATGTTGACCGTCAACGTCACCACTCCTTCCCCAAGCGCGGATGCCCGCCTCCCTGTACTCGTGTGGATCCATGGGGGCGGGTTCATTGGAGGGTCTGCCGCAAGCCCTTGGTACGTGGGCGAGTCCTTTGCGCGCGACGGCGTGGTCACGGTCACGGCGTCGTATCGGCTGGGATTCGAGGGCTTTGGTTGGGTGGACGGAGCGGCTAATAATCGCGGCGTGCGGGACTGGATCGCGGCGCTGGAGTGGGTGCAGGAGAACATCGCCGCCTTTGGGGGCGACCCCTCTCGTGTCACGATCGCTGGGCAAAGCGCGGGGGGCGCTGCGGTCATGTGCCTGCTGACCATGCCTGCCGTGCAGCACCTCTTTCGCGCTGTCGCCGCGATCTCACCGGGTGACCCTTCCGTGTCGCTGGCTAGGGCACGCAGGGCGGCGGGACGCGTGGCTGCGGCGGTGGGGGCCACCCCGCACATTGAGAGCATCGCGCACATTGACCCGCTCACTCTGTACAACGCGCGTGACGCGTTCAGCCCGCGGCCACAGGCCATCCTGACTCGCATGGTGATCCGTGCGTTCCGGCCCATGCTTCCCGGCCCGGTAGTGGACGGTGAGCTGATTCCGCACAGCGTGGACGCGGCGCTCGTGGCTGGAGTTGGCAGCGACAAGACCCTCTACATGGGCTCTACGGCTCACGAATTCAACGAGTCCACCCGGCCGTTCTCCGCGCTGCTGCTCAACATGTCCGCAGAAGGCACGCTGGTGCGGGCGGGTGTGCCAGAACCGCTCGCCAAGTCGCTTGCCTTGGCGGCCAACGGGGACACCGCATGGGCGCTGGGTCAGGCCGTTACTGACGCCACCTTCCGCAGCCACGTTGCGAACTGGGCGCTATTGCGAGCTGGCGCTTCCGCACCAACCTGGGTTTATGACTTCCGCTGGGAATCACAAGCGCCGAATGTGCACGGGGCGGCGCATTGTGTTGACGTGCCCTTTGGCTTCGACATTCTGGGTGCGCCCGGAGTGGCTGAGGCCGTTGGCGACACGCCACCGCAAGCGCTCGCGGACGTGGTGCACGGCGATTGGCTCGGCGTAGTCACCGGGGCGGGGGTGGTAGACAACGGCGTGCCCGCGACGGATCACCGCGACCGCTTCTCCACCATCGTGTACAACGCCGACGGGCGCAGCCAGATCAAGCAGGGTTATGCGCTGGAGCGCGAGTTGGCTACCCACCTCGAGAGGTGAGCGCCTTCGCGCTCAATAGGGGTGGCGTCCCTTAGCGCGTGCGCCAACTGGCCAGCACCCTCAATGCCGGTGACGAGGTGGAGCGCCCGTGCGGCGGCTGCCTCGCGCGCAAAGCCCAAATCCTCGAAGTTGCTGGCCGCCCACGTCACGGTGTCCCGGATGACGCTCGCAGCCGCATCAGCGGCGGCTGGCGCGTGGGCTCGCAACTGGGCCGCGAGAGTGCCGATGGTGCCAAATTCCAGGGTGCGCGGAGCATCGGCCACGGCGGCGTCGAGGTAAGCGGTGAGTTGCTCGCGCGCCTCCCCGGCACTGGACCATTGCGCCAACTGGTCCGACCGCACGGTTGCCCACGAGGCGACAGCGGCATCGGCGATGTCCGCTTTGCTCGCCAAGTAGTAGTAGACGCTGCCCGGTGGCACCTGTGCGCGTTGGGCGATGGCCGCAATGGTTGCGCCTTCGAGTCCGTGGCTGGCCACAAGCTGGGCGGCAGCGGCGCTGAGCCGCTCCCGCTTGCCTGATGGTGGACGCGGCATGGCGACTCCTCAAACTAGTCAGGGCTCTAACTTTACGTAACCCATCAGGGATGTCCCTGAACTTCCCCACTACGACCCTGAACTTTGGCGAAATCCCGGGTGGTAGCGGGCGCCACCGCATATCGTCGGGGCATGACAACGGCAACTCTCGCCCCTCCCGCCATTACGGCGCAAGGGGTCACCCGCGCATTTGGTGATGTCAAGGCGGTGGTCGATGCGAGCCTCTCCGTCCCCCAGGGATCCGTGACGGCGCTCATTGGGCCCAATGGCTGCGGCAAGACCACGCTCATGCTCATGCTGGCGGGGCTCTTGCGTCCCGATGGCGGCACCATCTCCATTGACGGCCACTCACCGCTCACCGATGCGGCGTCAGTCCGCAACGCCATCGGCTGGATGCCCGATCAGCTTGGCTCGTGGGACAACCTCACGTGCCTCCAGACGCTCACCCTCATGGGCCGCGCGTACCGCGAAGACAAGGGCTACGCGCGGCAGCGCGGCCGTGGGTTGCTGGAGTTGGTTCACCTGAGTGAGTTCGCGGACCGGCCAACGCGGGTCCTCTCGCGCGGCCAAAAGCAACGGCTATCGCTGGCTCGCGCGCTCGTTCACGAACCACAAGTGCTGCTCCTGGACGAGCCGGCTAATGGCTTGGACCCGCGCTCGCGAGTGGAGCTGCGGCAACTGGTGCGCGAGCTCGCGGCAGGAGGCAAGGCCGTGCTGGTATCGAGTCACGTGCTGAGCGAGCTTGACGAGATGGTGGATGACGCCATCTTCATGTCCAAGGGCAAAACCCTGGGCGACGAGGCGCAGGCCATGGTTGCCGATGCCAAGACCAAGTACCGCATCCAGGCGCTCGATGCTCCGCGGCTGGTTGCCGCGCTCACGGGTTATGGGCTCACCCCTGAAGAAACGGAAGGCGGAGTGCTTGTGCGCGTCGCCGATGAGCAACGAGCCGCGGCTCTGCTTGCCGCGCTCGTCCGCGATGGCGTGCCGGTGCATCGCTTTGGCCCCGCCGGATCGGCACTTGAACAGACGTATATGGCGATGAATGAGGAGCGACGATGACCACCACCATGCAGACTGCTACGAAGCCTGCGGTGCGCGGCAATCCGTGGCGGCCGTCGTTCCACGGTGTGGGCCTGGTGGCGCGCATCGATCTGCAGCGCCGCCGTCCATCCACAAAGGGGTGGATTTTCTACGGGCTGACGTTTGCCTTCATCCTCGCTCTGGGAATTCTCGTGGCGGTGCTCACCCGAGACACCGAAAAGTCCTCCGTTCCGCTGGAACTGGTGCTGATGCTGGTGCTCGGCGTGGGCTTCCTGATTGGGCCTTCGCTGTCCGCGACGTCAATCAACGGCGATTCGGGTGAGGGCGTGCTGGCGCCGATGCAGATGAGCCGGCTCACCGCGGGTGACCTTGCACTTGGCAAGTTGCTCGCGTCGTGGGCAGTGTCAGTTGCGGCCCTCGTGACGATGACGCCGTTCCTTGTTTACGCGTTTTCACGCTCCGGTTGGCATTTCATGGAGCTGCTCGCGGTGTTGGGCATCATCTTGTTCATGGTGCTCATGGCCACGGCCATCGGGCTGGCATGGTCGGCGATTGCGGCTCGCGCCGTGGCTTCCGTGTCGCTCGCTCACCTCACCACTGGGGTGCTCGTCTTGGGCACCCTCCTCATGTTTGCCTTCACCATGCCACTCGTGACAGAGACGGTCGAGGTGACCAGCAAGCAGCGCGACGATCGAACGGTGACGGAGGAGCAATTCAACGACCCCGACTTCGATTACAACGCCCTGCCCTGCATAGACGTCACCGATACGTGGGATGTGGTCCATGGTGAGCGCACGGCCTGGCTGTTGTTGCTCAACCCCATGGTGGTGGTTGCTGAGGCATCGCCCATCGTCGATCCGGTCACCTACCGTGAGGACGGCCGCGCAGCACCTGGGTTCCTTGCCGCCATCCACGCCAGCGTGGCCGGACAGCGCCTGGGCCCGGAGACACCCGTTGGATACGACGGTTGCGCTACGGAGTACGTTGAGGACAACAGCTGGGAGGAGCGGGAGACGGCCAAGGCACACATGCCTCCCGCGCCGTGGCTTGGGCTGGGCCTCAGCGCTGCCTTGCTGGTGGGTTCTATGGTGATTGTGGTGAACCGCTTGCGGGTGCCCTACAAGAAGCTCCGCTCGGGTACGAGGGTGGCGTAGGCCCGCGCGGGCCGCTAGCTGACGGTCCGGCGTCCCTCAAAGGCGCGCCCAAGGGTGACCTCGTCGGCGTATTCCAAATCGCCGCCAACGGGGAGCCCGGAGGCGAGCCGCGACACCGTCATTCCCAAGGGAACGAGCATGCGCGCCAGGTAGGTGGCGGTGGCCTCCCCCTCAATGTTGGGGTCGGTAGCAATGATGACCTCTTCGATGGCGCCGTCGCCAAGGCGCGTCAGCAGTTGGCGAATCCGGAGATCGTCCGGACCCACACCATTCATGGGATCGATGGCCCCGCCCAGCACGTGATAGCGCCCGCGGAACTCACGCGTGCGCTCAATCGCAACCACATCCTTGGGCTCCTCCACTACGCAGATCACCGTTTGGTCGCGGCGCAGGTCCGCGCAAATGCGGCACTGCTCTGACTCCGCGACATTGCCGCACGTCTCGCAGAAGCGCACCTTCTCTTTGACGGTGGTGATGGCGTCGGAGAGGCGCTGCACGTCCGCGGCGTCCGTGCCGAGCAAATAGAACGCGATGCGCTGGGCGCTCTTGGGGCCCACGCCGGGAAGCCGCCCGAGTTCATCGATGAGGTCTTGTACCGCGCCGTCATACATGCGCTTAAGCGTAGGCGGCGCCGGTGACTCAGACGTTCAGGCGCGACGCGGCTAGCCCTCGACTACCGTCCCGCCTAGCAGCTTCGCCACGGCCTCCGCGCCGCTGAGCTGGCCGGCCTCGTCCGCAGCATCGTCCTCGCTGATCTCGTCTTCGGGCGGCGCCTCGCTGGGAAGCGGCGGCTCGGCATGGCTCGCCTTGGCACGGCCCGACGCTTTGGCTGCGACAGGCGCTGACGTCACCACAGGCGTCATGCCAGTTGCCGCGGCAACGGCTGCACTCACCGGTGCGGCGGTCTGGGCTGCTGGCGCGCCGCCCACGGCCTCGACGCGCACATGCAACCCCAGCGTCTCCCGGACGGCGAGTGCCACGTTCTCGCCGTGGTCGCCGGTGCTGAACCGCGCCACGAGCGAGGGATTGTCAAAGGCGAGGCGCATAACGCCGCCTTCGACGGAGGCGACGGTGGCGCTTTGGCTCACCATGGCCCACGTCACGCGGCGGCGCTCAAGGGTGCCGAGCACCTCTTGCCAGCGCCTGCGCACGAGTTCGGCATCCTCGGCTCCGCCTGCCACGTCTCCCGAGGGCGCGACTACGGGCGTTGCAACGGTTGGCGGCGCAACCGCTGGAGCAGCGGCGGTCGGTGGGGCGGCGGCGGTCGGTGGGGCTGCGGTCGTTGAGGCAGCGGTCGTTGCGGCAGCCGGCGCGGACGGCGCCTGCGCCACCACCGCCGGAGCGGCCGCGACAGCGTTAGTCGCCCCACCGTCGGCCGCTCGGTGTTCAAAGGCGACAAGGCGAGCGCACAGCAACTCGAGGTGCAAGCGAGGGGCGGCGGCGCCAACCATGGCGGTGAGAGCGTCGTTGACGAGGTCGGCTGCACGGGAGGCGCGCGGCAAGCCCAGGGTGCGCGCCTGATCCCGCATGCGTGCAAGCTGATCTTCCGGGAGCGCACCCAGCGCCTTGACGCCGGCATCGCCGGAGGCGGCGAGCACCAAGAGGTCGCGGAGGCGTTCCAGGAGGTCCTCAACGAACCGGCGCGGCTCGTGTCCGGAGGCGATCACGCGCGAGACCACGCCGAACAGCGAGGCTCCGTCCGCGGCGGCGATGGCGTCCACGGCGTCGTCCAGGAGGGTCGCATCCGTGAAGCCAAGGAGCGCGATGGCACCCTCGTAGGTGACGCCGTCCGTGCCGGATCCCGCCATGAGCTGATCCAAAACTGACAGGGAATCGCGCACCGACCCACCGCCCGCACGCACCACAAGCGGCAGTACGCCGCTCGCCACGTTCACGCCCTCGGCATCGCACAGCGACTGCAGGTAGGCGGTCAGCACCGGCGGTGGTACCAGGCGGAACGGGTAGTGGTGAGTGCGCGAGCGGATGGTGCCGATGACCTTCTCCGGCTCCGTGGTGGCAAAGATGAAGCGCACGTGCGGGGGCGGCTCCTCCACCAATTTCAACAGCGCGTTGAAGCCCTGGGTGGTCACCATGTGGGCCTCGTCGAGGATGAAGATCTTGTAGCGATCGCGCGCGGGCGCAAAGGCCGCGCGCTCGCGAAGTTCACGGGCATCGTCAACGCCGTTGTGGGAGGCGGCGTCAATCTCCACCACATCGACGGACCCGGAACCGCCGCGGGAAAGCTCAACGCACGAGTCGCACTCGCCGCACGGGGTGTCCGTTGGGCCCTTCGCGCAATTGAGACAGCGCGCGAGGATGCGCGCGGATGTGGTCTTGCCGCACCCGCGCGGGCCGGAGAACAGATAGGCGTGATTGACCTTGTCCGCGCGCAACGCCTGCATGAGCGGCACGGTGACGTGTTCCTGCCCAACAACATCGGCAAAAGTGTCGGGCCGGTAGCGGCGATACAAGGCGGTGGTCACGGACACGACTCTAGTAGCGGGGTGGGACAACCGCCCCCCGCCGTCCACAGGGGCCCGCAACCACAGCGTCGGCCCCCTAGTTGGGGTAGGTGAGCGGTGATTCGCGGCGCTGAATCACCGCTCACCTACCCCAATGGTCAACAGCCGCCCGCACCGGCCCACAATCGCCCCCAACCACAGCGTCGGGCAATGCTTGGGGCACGGAAAGACCCCCCACGCACCCGTCAGAGCCCGCTTACCCTTGCTTCATTCCTGACCTGGGGGAGTTGGGCGAGATAGCGCCACGTGGGGGGCCGTCGTCCAGTGTACCGCTGGGTGGGGTGCGGGTTACAGGTCCGACGCTGGGCTCGGGTACCATTGCGGGGCTTGGAGGATTCGCCTAGTGGCCTATGGCGCACGCTTGGAAAGCGTGTTGGGTG
>CAYMRO010000034.1:0-13211 GCA_964392875.1 uncultured Demequinaceae bacterium | reverse complement strand
ACCTCTTTGGTATGGGCAGGGGCACACAGCGCCACGCCATGTTCGGAGAACAGTCGATCGTGGACGGAGTCCATGGCGCCGATGGCGCGTTCTTCCGGAACGGTCTGCGAGATGGCGGCCCACACGTTCGGCTCCAGGTAGATCTTGCCTTCGTCCAGAGCATCGGAGCCAAGCTTGGCGCCTGTGGCGGAGATGCCGCGGATGTACCAGTCGCCGTCCCACGCGCCCTCGAGCACCGGCTGCAGGCCGCTGAGCACGCCGCGCGCCCACTCGGCGTCACCGTCGCGACCCGTGAGCTCTGCGAGCTCCGCAACCACTCGCGCGCCGTTCGCCATCAGGAACGTAGAGAACATTGATTCGCCGGTGGTGCCAAACTGAATGCAGTCGTTCCAGTCAGCCTGCAGCCCCTGAACGAGGCCATTGGCGCCAAGGTGGTTTAGCGAGAACTGGATGGCCTGGCGCAAGTGCTCAAACACCGTGGCCTCGCCGTGGTCCGCGTAAGGCAGCACCTGGTCAAGGTAGGCGACGTCGCCCGTTTCGTAGACAAAGTTCGCCACGGTGATGGGAAGCCACAGGGGATCGTCGGAGCGATACTGCTCCAGCGTGGGCGTCTGCTCATGCCCTGGTGAGTGCGTGAGCGGCTTCACGAGCGGCATCGCGCCGCCCTCTTCCGTCTGGCCCGTGAGGATGAGCGAGAGCCGCTCGCGCACGGCCTCCGGAATCGCATGAATCACCGCAAGCATGTCTTGCACGGTGTCGCGGTAGCCCAGCCCGTCGCGGTCGCCGGCCTCGATGAGCGAGACGCCGCGAGACCAGTTGAAGGTCATGTGCGTCTGGTACGCGTGCCACACATTGATCATCGAATTCATCTCTGCGTCCGGCGTAGCCACCTGCAAAGGGGAAAGGAACTCACGCCACTCGTCGCGAATCGCGGCGAGCTCGGCCTCCACCCGCTCGGGCGTGCCGTACTCCGCGAGAACTTCGCGACCCGGGCGATGGGTGAGCCCGTCGCGGTCGTTCCACTCGCCATCCGGCGCCCCCATGCCGAGCATGTAGATCACCTGACGCGTCTCTCCGGGCTGCAGCTCGAGCCGCGCCTGCAACGAGGCGCACGAGTTGTCGCCAACTGTGCGCGAATTGGAGCACTCACCGCGCTCAACCGCCACAGGGGAGGCCTGCGTGCGATACGCGCCCAGGAAGACATCGCGATCGGTGTCGTAGGAGGCCACGTCCGCGCCGGCCATGCCGAACCACAGTTCTGCGAACGCGGTCCGCGTTGAGTTCTTGCGCGAGATCATGCCGTCAACGCACTCGGCAACCACCACATATTGCGAGTACTGCAGATTCTCGAGATCCTGCCGGTAGTTCCACTCGTTTGCCAGCTCCGCGTAACTGAAGAGCGAAATGGTGCGCGGAGCGTCGGACGTATTGGTGACCTTCACCGACCAGTATTCAAACGCCTGGCCCTTGGGGATGAAGAAGGTGGCCTCAGAGTGGATGCCGCGGTAGTCACTTTGAAAGATCGAGTAGCCAAGGCCGTGGCGAACGGCCGACGCTTGGGTTGGCTGCCCGTCAGCCGTCACGTCCTCGCCGTCCCGGCCGCGCAGGGGCTTGCCCACCGGCTGCCAGCTTGCGCTCCAGAAGTCTCCGTCCGCGTCGTCGCGCAGGTAGAGGAACCGGCCCGGCTCGTCTTGGGGCACGCCATTGAAGCGGAAGCGCAGCACGCGGCCCGTTCCGCCGGACTTATAGAAGGAGTAGCCGCCCGCGCCCTGCGTGATGATGCCGCCGTACAGGCGCGAACCAAGGTAGTTGGACCACGACCGCGGGGTGTCTGGGCGGGTGATCACATATTCGCGCGCTTCGTCATCGAAGTGGCCGTACTGCATTGCAGGTCCTCTCAGCTGGCTAGCGAAGAGCCTACCGACCGGAAAGACAGGTGCGAAACGATTCGCGGGCTACTCCGGTAACTCTTGAGACCGGGTGTATCGCTCCATGACTTCCTCAACGGGTCCATCCTCCACAATCTGACCCTGCTCAAGCCAGATGGCGCGATTGCAGAAGGAGGTGATGGTCTGCGCGTTGTGGCTCACCAGGAACACGGTGCCCGCGTGCTCACGCACTTCTTCCATTTTCTTCATGGACTTGGCTCTGTACCGTGCGTCGCCTGTTGCGAGCGCCTCGTCAATCATGAGGATGTCAGGGATGATCGCTGTAGAGACCGCAAAGCGCAGTCGCGACGCCATCCCGGACGAGTACGAGCGCATCGGCAGATCGATGGAAGCACCCAGCCCGGAGAACGCAACAATGTCGTCATACTTTTCGCGAAGCTCGGCACGCGACATGCCCATGGCGAGGCAGCCCAGTTCAATGTTTTGCGCGCCCGTGAGGGACCTCGACAACGCGGCGTTCACTCCAAGCAGCGAGGTGGTTCCACCTACGTAAACGGCTCCGCCACTCAGCGGCATGAGGCCCGAGATTGCGCGCAACAGCGTTGACTTGCCCGCTCCGTTGTGGCCAATGAGCCCAATACGTTCACCATGGTTGGCAACAAAACTCACGCCTTTGACGGCCACCAGTTTGCGCCTGCCCGACGTTGGTACCAGCGAAGGCCCGAACAAGCCGGCTAGCCCGCGCTTGGCATCGGGATCCTTGGTTGTGCGGCGCCCGCCATTGATGTGATACGTCACCTCTACACGGTCGGCGATGAGGACTGGCGTCCCAAGCGAGTTGTCACTCGACACCATATTTGCCCTCCCCACGCCAGAAGAAGATGAGGCCGCCGATGGATAGCCCAAACCCCCACAGACACATCACGAGGAGCTCGAGAGGTGAGACCTCCACTTGCCCAAGCATGGCTCCACGCACCATCTCTATGGACAGCGCGTACGGCTGATACGTGAGTATCACGCCCAGCTGGGGGTAGTTGACGGTGTTATGCGCAATCGAGAAGAACAGGCCGGACATGTAGCGAAGCAGTTGCACCACAAACGGAATGAGGTTCTTGATGTCACGCGATTGCGAACCGATGCGTGACATGAAGAGCGCCACGCCCACGTTGAACAGGCCAATCAGCAGGAATGCGGGCACGGCGAGCAGCCACGACCACTGGGGCGGCTCCTTGGTGAGGGAGACCAGCACGAACATCACCACGATGGCAGGCAAGAGAGTCAGGAACTCGGTAATGACTGCGGCAATAGGCAGAACGGCACGAGGGAACCGCAGCGAACGGATCATCGAGACGTTGTTGACGATGGCCCCCACGCCCTGGCCCAGCACAGCGGAACAGAACTGGAAGACGAAGATACCGACCACCAGGAATCCGACGTAGTTGTCGATGCCTCCTCGGGTCCCGATCACCACGCCAAAGATCAGGTAGTAGACCGCCGCATAGAGCAAGGGGTTGAGGATGGACCACAACTGGCCCAGGTAGGTGTTTTCGTTGCGCGCGTACGCGCGCGTGGTGGACAGCGCCCAAATGAAGTTGCGGCTCGCCCAAAGATCCTTGATGTACTTCCAGAAGGGTGGCCTACCTACTTGGCGCGGTAGCCCGTGCTTCGCCGCGAGTAGCGCATACTCGGACGGCGGTTGGTCAGCATTGTGGGGTCGTTTGCTCACGGCAGCATCACCGCCACATCGCCCTCACCAAGCACGGATATTCCTTTCGGCACCGGCCGCACCGGCCCGCAAACTAACATCAAGGGTAGCCGCTGCGAGCTCGTGCCCTAGTCCTGCACCGCGCTGGATTGCGCACTGAGTTCGGTGCTCAATTCCTTGGTGCGCGTTACGGCGGCGTTGACGCCAGCCGCAACTACGCCCTGCAGCCCTGCGGTTTCCATCGCGGCGAGACCGGCTAGCGTGGTGCCTCCCTTTGAGCTGACGTTCTGGCGCAGCTGCTGGGGAGACTGCCCGGAACTCTCAAGCAGAGCTGCGGCCCCCACAAACGTCTGCGCGGCAAGTTGGGTGGCGAGCGCCCGGTCAAGACCCTGCGCAACGCCCGTCTCGGTGAGTGCCTCAACGAACGCGTAAAAATAGGCGGGGCCGGAACCAGATAAGGCACCAACAGCATCCATCTGCGCCTCGTCCACCGTCACCACGAGGCCCGTCTTCTGCAGCATCCCTGCGGTGAGTTGCAGGTGGCTTGCCGTGGCGTATGCGCCGCCCGCGATGCCCGTGGCGCCTTGAGCGATGACCGAGGGAGTGTTGGGCATCGCGCGCACAACCGGTGTGCCCGCGGGCAAATGCGCCTCATAAAAGGACGTTGGCAGGGCGGCAGCCACGGTGATAATCAACACGTTGTCCTTGAGAGAACCCACGATCTGACTGAGCGCCACTCCCATGTCTTGCGGCTTGACCGCAAGCATCACGACGTCGGCATCCGTCACGGCCGCCGCCGCGTCAAGTACCACCACAATTCCCTGATCGTCGCGAAGGACCTGAGCTCGCTCTTCGGTGCGAGTTGCCGCCGTGATCCGGTCTTGGGGCCACCCTGCCGCGCGCAGCGCCGCGACCATGATGGCGCCCATAACTCCGGCACCAACGATGGCAACTTTGCGAGCGTCGGGAAGCGGCGTGGGGGCGGTGCTCATGCGGCCAGGCTACAGGCCAAAGTCCTCGTAGAAGCCGGGAACCTGGGCTGCGGGACCAGTGAGAATGAAGACCGACGTGCCGTTGCGCCACACCATGCCCGGGCTGGGTGAGGTGATGGGGGCGCTCTCACCCACCGTGACCCCGCCCGCTTCTACGGGCTCGGTCGCGGCCGCCTCCCCAGCGACCTGGGTGAACATCGCTTTCGCTTCGTCTTCGTTGTAGTACTGCAGCGCACGCACCGTCATCGTGACCCCGTCCGCGCGGTACGTGAGGTCAACGCCATCCACCACACGCCCAGACGTCGCAGCCAGGTCCGCAGGATCCAGCACGATGGCCTCTACCAGCACATACATGCCAACTGTGGTGGGAAGTGCGGATTGGAACGGCGTGGCCGTTGGCCCGGCGATGGGCGCTGCCGAGGGGGTGGGAGCCGGCAGCGTCACGGTGACACCCGGCACCACCGTTGGATCCGGCCGGTTGAGCACCAGCACAACGACCACGGCGGCAATGATGGCGAGCAGCGCAAGGCCCCCCCAAAGCCACCAACGTCGCTTCCTTGTGCCCGACGCTGGCGGGGCTTGGGCGGTATCGGTCGCCGGTTCAACACTTGGGGGAGTTCCAAAGGAACGGGGTGCATAGGCCACGCCACCGTCAAGAGTGGTGCCGCTGCTCGCGAGTGACGCTTGCTCATGCGCCAAAATGCCGGCGGCCAGAGCGTCGGCCCTTTGTCTGGACGTCAGTTCTGAAGCGGGTGCGCCTTCGGTGGGCTCGGCTTGGGCGGGATCGGCGTCGTCAGAGGCGAGTTCGCTGTCTGTGGTTGCGCTGTCTGCTTCGGCGCTGATGGGAGGCGTCGCGTACGCGAACGCCGGTGTGAAGGGCGGTGACTCCTCGCCGAACGAGGGCAGGGCAATCGCCTGGTCCGCGGGGACAGTTGGCACCCCGCCGAGGGGCGTGGGGGCGCCAGCAGCAGAGAGCGCCGCGTTTGCCACGGCCGAGCCGCCCAGCAATTCCACGGAACTCCCGCGCCACGGGTCAAACCCCATAGGGGGTTCGTCGGGCTCCTCTAGGGTCTCGTCGATGTGGCTCGGGAACATCTCGGCCGCGGACGGCGGGTCCACTGGGGTTGCGGGCGCCTCTTGGTCTGGAGCATCTTCCGCCGAGGCTTCGTCATCTGGAAGGTCCGTGGGCCGGATCCACGCGGGGACAACGGCTTCAAAGGGCTCCGGGATCGCGGGCGCGGCAGGTTGCGCCCCCTCGTTTACCGGAAGCCAAGGGACGCGAGGCGTTGGCTCGCTGTCTGGCGACATGCGGCTAAGCCTAGGCCCGTTGGCGGCTTTTGCCCGCGCACGCGGTGCGTGTCAGACGATGCGGCTACCGTTGGCGCATGGCCACTACCGCGCGTCGCGCTAGCCCCGCATACCGCTGCACGGAATGCGGCTGGACGGCCGTGAAGTGGGTTGGTCGGTGTGGGGAATGCCAAGCATGGGGCACGGTGGTGGAGGCGAACGCCACGGCGGGCCCAGCCACCAAGGCAACATCTGCCTCGCAGCCTGCCGTTCCGTTGCCGCAGGTGTCCACTACGGCGTCCGCGCGGCGAAGCACGGGAGTCGATGAGTTTGATCGGGTCCTTGGCGGTGGCATCGTCGCCGGAGCGGCCGTGCTGCTCGCGGGCGAACCCGGGGTGGGGAAGTCCACCTTGCTTCTCGATGTCGCCGCGCGCACTGCGCGTGGCGGGTCCACCGTGCTGTACGTCTCCGGTGAAGAGTCCGCGGGGCAGATTCGCTTGCGTGCGGAGCGCATCGGCGCGCTCGAGCAAGGGGTGCTGCTCGCGGCGGAAACGGATCTTGGGGCAGTTCTCGCGCACCTCTACGACGCTAAGCCGGATCTGGTGATCGTTGACTCCATTCAGACCATCGCCTCAGCGGAGGTTGAGGGCACGCCCGGCGGAGTGAGCCAGGTGCGTGAGGTGGCGCAAGCGCTAGTGCAGGCCGCAAAGAAGATTGGTGTGCCAATGGTGCTGGTTGGCCACGTCACCAAAGACGGGTCAGTTGCTGGCCCGCGGATCGTGGAGCACCTCGTTGACGTCGTGTGCCAGTTTGAGGGAGACCCCCACTCTCAGCTGCGCCTATTGCGTGCGGTCAAGAACCGGTTTGGCTCCGTTGACGAGGTTGGCTGCTTTCAACTCGTCGATGCTGGTATCGAGTCTGTTTCCGATCCCTCCGGATTGTTTCTCACGCGAGAGGGCGCGCACGTACCGGGCACGTGCGTGACCATCACCGTTGACGGCAAGCGTCCCCTCCCCGCAGAGATCCAGGCGCTCGTGGCGCCAAGCGTGCTGAGCAACCCGCGCCGGGCCACCTCTGGCATAGACGGTGCTCGCGTGGCCATGATCCTCGCGGTGCTACATAGGCGGGTTGGCGTTGCCGTTGCGGCTGACGACATCTACGTTGCGACCATCGGCGGTGCCAAGGTGCTGGAACCCGCAGCCGACGTCGCGCTCGCCCTTGCTCTAGCGTCGGCCCGTGCGGACCTCCCAGTGCGCGAGCGCTGGTGCGCGGTTGGCGAGGTTGCCCTGTCTGGAGCCGTGAGGCCCGTGAGCGCGCTCGCGCAACGCGTTGCCGAGGCGGCACGATTGGGTTTCACCGATGTCGTGGTCCCCGCGCAGGGGCGTTCTGTGAGCGCGCCGCAAGGCGTGACGCTGCATGCGGTTGAGCAACTCGCGGATGCCGTGCGGATCGCAATCGCGCCGCGCGCTGACGCCGGCGATCCCGGGTTTTAGCGGGGCTGCTTAGCCCAGCGCGAACTGCACCTTGTCCGCTGGGACGCCCTGGACTGTGGCGGTAACCCAATACGAGCCCTTGTGCGCGGGTTGAGCCTCAGTGGAACAGGCCTTCTCGCCCCGGCCCCGGTTCCAGCCGCTGGTGAGTTCCTTGCTGCCCTTGGGCTCGATGACGAACTTCTCGGCGTCGAAGACCACAAAGTCCTTGCAGGTTGAGGAGTCGAACCAGGTTTCCTTGCCGGAGATAACCACGGTCTTGGCGTCCTTGGCGGGATCGACGACGCACGCCGATGTTCCCGTGGAAGTGACCGTCACCTTAAAGGTGGGGAGCTTGTTGCCGGTGAACGTGGTGGGGGAGGTGGTGACCACAGTGATGTCGTCGGCCGTGCACGGGCGGCTGGGATCGGCCATGCTCGCGGCGTCCGTGGACGAGGTAACGGTGGGGTCTGGCGACGTGGTGTTTGCGGGCGGAGTCGCGGGCGTGCCGGAGCCCCCGGTCATGGCGCTGATAAGCCACCACAGCAACAGCGCGAACACCACAATGGCCGCGACCACAGCGATGCGTCGCTTCCAGTACACGTTCGCGGGCTGTTCGCCCACCGGGTGTGTGAGTCCGTCCACCGCCGTCTCCTTTGAACCCTTCAACGGTAACCAGTCACACGCTGGAACAATGGAGTCATGCCCCGCGAGTCGCCGGATGACGTCATCACTGACGATGAGGTTGTTGGCGCCGTGCTCGGCTGGTACGCCACGCAAGGGCGGGACTTGCCGTGGCGAGACGGAAGGGCGAGCGCGTGGGGGGTGTTGGTCAGCGAGGTCATGCTGCAGCAGACGCCCGTCGCGAGGGTTGAGCCCGTGTGGCGCGAGTGGATGGATCGCTGGCCCTCGCCCGCTCACCTTGCGGCCGCCACCCAAGCCGACGCAGTGCGCGCCTGGGGCCGGCTGGGCTACCCGCGGCGCGCAGCCCGGTTGTGGGAGTGTGCTCGAGTTCTCGTGGAGCGTCACGGCGGGCACGTGCCCACCACGCGCGACGAACTGCTCGCGTTGCCGGGAGTGGGCGACTACACCGCTGCGGCCATCGTCTCCTTTGCGCACGTCGGCCGCGCCCCCGTCATTGACACCAACGTCAAACGGGTGTTGGCGCGCGTCTGGGACGGCAGGGAGCTGCCGCTCACGGTGGGGGTGAGCGCCGTGGAGCGCGCACTGGCCGAACGGATCCTGCCGCACAACCCCGCGCGCGCGGCCGAGTGGGCCGTCGCTTCCATGGAACTCGGGGCCATCGTCTGCACCGCGCGCTCACCCCGGTGCGATGCCTGCCCCATCACCGCCCACTGTGCGTGGCGAGCGGCAGGCTACCCAGCGTCGGGCCTGCAAAAGCGCCCAAGCCAGGCTTGGCACGGAACCGATCGCCAAGTGCGCGGCAGCATTTTGGCGATGCTGCGCGCGTCGCACGGCCCCGTTCCGGTCACGGCGCCCACCGGCGTCCCCGGCGAACAGTTTGAGCGCGCGCTCGCGTCCCTGCTGGCCGACGGCCTGGTCACCGCGCGCGGCGGCGGCACCTATTCGCTGTAGCGAGATCGCTACGAGTGGTGCGTGCCCTCCACGGCGTTGGGCTCGATGGCCGCGAGTTCGTCGCTCGTGAGCTCGGGGAAGGAGAGCGCGCCAACGGTGTCCTTGAGTTGGGCCACGGAGGAGGCGCCAACGATGGCGGAGGTGGTGCGCCCGCCGCGGAGCACCCACTGCACGGCGAGTTGGGCGAGGGTTTGGCCGCGCCCTTCTGCAATGGCGTTGAGGGCGCGCGTGCGGGTGAGGTACGTCTCGGTGATCTGCTTGGTGCTGAGGAATTGGGAGTGAGTGGCGCGGGAGCCCTCCGGAACGCCGTTGAGGTAGCGCGCGGTGAGCATGCCCTGCGCGAGCGGCGAGAACACGGTGGAGCCAACGCCAAACTCGTCCAGGGTGTCCAGCAGGCCGTTCTCCGGACCGCGCTGGTACATGTTGTACGGGAACTGGTGCACGAGCAATGGCGTGCCCAGATCACGGAGGATCTGCGCGGCCTCACGCGTAGCGTCGGGCCCGTAGTTTGAAATGCCGGCGTACAGCGCCTTGCCCGAGCGAACCGCCTGGTCAAGGGCCATCATCGATTCCTCAATGGGGGTGTCCGGGTCCGGGCGGTGGTGATAGAAGATGTCAACGTAGGCAAGGCCCATGCGCTTGAGCGATGCGTCGAGGGAGCTCAGCAGGTACTTGCGGCTGCCCCACTCGCCGTAGGGGCCGGGGTGCATGTAGTAGCCGGCCTTGGTGGCGATGACGATCTCGTCGCGGTAGGGCGCAAGGTCGCTGGCGAGGATGCGGCCAAAGTTCTCCTCGGCGCTGCCTGCTGGCGGGCCGTAGTTGTTCGCGAGGTCGATGTGGGTGATTCCCATGTCGAAGGCGGCGCGGATGATGTCGCGCTGGGTGTCGAGCGGGTTGGCGCCGCCGAAGTTCTGCCATAGGCCAAGGGATACGCCGGGCAGCGTGAGGCCGCGCTTGCCGAGGCGGCGATACTGCATGTCTTCATAGCGCGCGGGGTTGGCGATGTACGGGTCATTAACCATACGGTCAGCCTATCCGCGCACCGGCACTCGACCTGTACGCACCCGACTTGTACGCACCAGACGGCCGCAGGTGCGGGTGCACGGCGCCGTTTCGCGCATCCCGCCCCGCCCTTCCCGCCCCGCGGATCCCGCGCTGTGAGGACATAGGGCCGGGAACGAGCGCCCACACCGGCCCCGTGTCCTCACAGCGCGCACGCCCACCATCTCGCGCGCACCAAGCACAGCGAACCCACGCGCACCGAGCACAGCGCACCCACGACTCCCGCGCACTTCGCATCCCGTATCCCGCATCCCGCATCCCGCCCGGCGCATCCCGCGCTGCGAGGACGTGGGGCCGGAAATGAGGGTCTCCACCGGCCCCACGTCCTCGCAGGGAGCGGACGCGGCCTCGACTATCCACAGATTTCGCGAATCAGCCCAACCGCGCCCCAATCACCGCCACGCTGAGGCATGCGTCCGTTGCCCCATGTCAACATGCGCGAGCCCATTGCGCGGTGGCTAGAGAGCAGCCCGCACGCGTACTCCCGCAAGGAGCTCCTCGTGGGGTGGGGTCGCTGGGATATCGATTCGGCTGCACGCGTCGCATCCATAGCGCGGGTGGCACCCGGCGTGTACGCGGGCGTCACGCATGCACAAGAACCGCTCGTGCATGCGGAGGCGGCGCTGCTGTGGTGTCCGTCGGGTCTGGTGACGGGCGAAATGGCGTTGTGGCTCGTAGAGGGCGAATTGCCCGTCCCAGAGATCACCGACGTAGTGGTGCCGTACGGAAAGAACCCGCGCGCCCCAGCGGGATTCAGGGTCCTTCAACGAGCCCCGATCAGCATCCGTTCGAAGGCTCAAGGCGTGCCGTGCGTGTTGCCCGCGCGCGCATTGCTCGACGCGTGGAGCTTGGCACCGCCCGAGCGCCGGAAGTCGATCTTCTACGAATCCTTGTGGGCACACGCCACGAGCGTGCGCGCCGTAGCACGTGAGCTGCGCGACGTGCCGAGGCTCCGTGGGCGGCGAGCGCTCGAGGCGCTTCTCAAGCACTTCGCGGATGGTGCCATGTCGCCCATTGAGGTGTTCGCCCGCACCGAGGTGTTTGTGGGGCCGCGGTGGAGCGAGTTTGAGCTCCAGGCTCCGTTGCCTGGTGGGTATGCCGCTGACATGTTGCACGGCGCGACCAAAGTCATCGTCGAACTGGATGGACGGCGGTATCACGGCAAACGGGATCGCGCGGAGCGAGATCGCATTCGCGATGCCGAGCTCGCCCGATACGGCTATATGACGGTGCGGCTGAGCCCACGTGATCTCGTCGATCGTCCCGGCTGGTGCCGCGACGTTGTGGCGGATGCGGTCGCGAGCCGGCGCGCGGTTTGAGTTCGCGTGCGGTGAGCATGCGCGCTGTGAGTACGGTGGGCCGGAATTGGTGGCCGATTCAGGCCTGGTGTCCTCACAGCGCGCTTGAGTGGCGACAAGGGCTGCCGGACAGACGGCGCCAGGCCGCCGCACAGACGCCAGGCCGCCGCACAGACGCCGAGGGCCCCGGCGAAATCGCCGGGGCCCTCGGAAGTCACACAGCGGCGCTAAGCGTCCGTGCCCGTCGCCTTCGCGGCGGGCGCCTTCTCAGCCGAGGTTGCGGCGGGCGCAACTCCGGCGGCGACCGGCTCTTCCACGACATCGTCCTTGTCGACGCCCTCGAACGTGAAGGTGGCGGATTCGCCCTCACCTTCCACGTCCACGCGCACAATCTGGCCGGCGCTGAGTTCACCGAACAGGATCTTCTCGCTCAGCGTGTCTTCGATCTCGCGCTGGAGTGCGCGGCGAAGTGGCCGCGCACCGAGCACGGGGTCGTAGCCCTTGTCGGCGAGTGCGCGCTTGGCCGCAACGGTGAGCTCGATGCCCATGTCCTTGTCCTTCATGCGCTCGTCGAGACGGGCGAGCATGAGGTCAACGATCTGGATGATCTCGTCTTGCGTGAGCTGCGGGAACACAACCACGTTGTCCACGCGGTTGAGGAACTCCGGCTTGAAGTGCTCCTTCAACTTGGTGTTGACCAGCTTGACCATCTCGTCGTATGTCTGGCCGGACTCCGACTGCACGGAGAAGCCGGTTGCCTGGCGACGCGAAATGGTGTCTGCACCGAGGTTGGTGGTCATGATGATGACGGTGTTCTTGAAGTTCACCTCACGGCCCTGAGCGTCCGTCAACTTGCCGTCCTCAAGAATCTGGAGGAGCGAGTTGAAGATGTCCGGGTGGGCCTTCTCGACCTCGTCGAACAGCACCACGGAGAACGGCTTGCGACGCACCTTCTCGGTGAGCTGACCGCCCTCTTCGAAGCCCACGTAGCCGGGAGGCGCACCGAACAGGCGAGCAACGGTGTGCTTCTCGCCGTACTCGGACATGTCGAGCGAGATGAGTGCGTCCTCGTCGCCAAACAGGAACTCCGCCAAAGCCTTCGCAAGCTCTGTCTTTCCAACACCCGTAGGTCCAGCAAAGATGAACGAGCCACCAGGACGCTTGGGGTCCTTGAGGCCAGCACGCGTGCGGCGAATGGCCTGAGACAGCACCTTGATGGCCTGGTCCTGACCGATGATGCGCTTGTGGATCTCGGACTCCATGGACAGCAGGCGAGCGGACTCGTCGGAAGACACGCGCGCAACCGGCACGCCCGTGGACATCGACAGCACCTCGGCGATGAGCTCTTCGTCAACCACCGCGGCAACGTCGAGGTCGCCTGAACGCCAGGCCTCCTCGGCCTTGGAGCGCTCGTCGCTGAGACGGCGCTCAACGTCGCGCAGCGAGGCGGCCTTCTCAAAGTCCTGCCCGTCGATTGCCGATTCCTTCTCGCGGCGCACCTCGGCGATCTTGTCGTCGAGGTCACGGAGCTCCGGCGGCGACGTCATGCGACGAATGCGCAGGCGAGCGCCCGCTTCGTCGATGAGGTCAATGGCCTTGTCCGGGAGGAAGCGGTCAGAGATGTAGCGGTCCGCCATCTGGGCGGCGGCAACGATCGCCTCGTCCGTGATGGTGACGCGGTGGAACGCTTCGTAGCGATCGCGCAGCCCGCGCAGGATCTCGATGGTGTGCGACAGCTCCGGCTCCGGCACCTGGATGGGCTGGAACCGACGCTCGAGCGCGGCGTCCTTCTCGATGTGCTTCCGGTATTCATCGAGGGTCGTCGCCCCGATGCAATGCAGCTCGCCGCGGGCCAGCATCGGCTTGAGCATGTTGCCGGCGTCCATCGCGCCCTCGGCCTTGCCCGCGCCCAC
>CAYMRO010000033.1:3523-13286 GCA_964392875.1 uncultured Demequinaceae bacterium | reverse complement strand
TATAGGTGATGTAGCCGCGCTCGTACAGGCCCTGGGCCACGCGCATGGCATCGCGAGCGCCAAGGCGCAACTTGCGGGACGCCTCCTGAATCAGGGTGGACGTAATAAAAGGTGCGGCGGGGCGGCGCTTGTACGGCTTGGACTCCACGCCAACAACGGAAAAGTCCGCGCTGACCAGGCCCGCCGCGAGGGCGCCAGCGGTGACGCCGGTGATGTGCTCAACCTTGTCGTTCTTCAGCACGCCGCGATCGTCAAAGTCCTTGCCCACGGCAACCCGGCGGCCGTCAACCAAGGTGAGCTTTGCGGTGAAGCTGCGCCCAGCGTCGGGCCCATCAGTGGCGGCAAAAACGGCGCTCAGGTCCCAATACTCAGCCGACTGGAACGCCATGCGCTCCCGCTCACGGTCAACTACCAGGCGCAACGCGATGGACTGCACCCGGCCGGCGCTGAGGCCCTGCTGGATCTTGCGCCACAGCACGGGCGAGACCTCATAGCCGTAGAGGCGGTCGAGGATGCGGCGCGCCTCTTGGGCCTGCACCAGCTCCATGTCGATCTCGCGGGGGTGCTCCATGGCGCGCGCAATGCCCTCACGGGTGATCTCGTGGAAGGCGAGGCGCTTGACGGGGACGGTGGGCTTGAGGACGTCAAGCAGGTGCCACGCGATGGCCTCTCCCTCGCGGTCCTCATCAGTTGCGAGGTAGACCTCGCTCGCATTCTTGAGGCGCGACTTGATGTCCGCGACCACCTTCTTCTTTTCCGGACTCACCACGTAATAAGGAGCGAAGCCGTTGTCCACGTCCACCGCGAACTTGCCGATGCCACCCTCACGCTTTCCCGCCGGCAGCTCGCTGGGCTGCGGGAGGTCACGGATGTGGCCAACGCTCGAGACCACGTCGTACTCGTCGCCAAGATAGCCGCCGATGGTTCGCGACTTAGTTGGGGACTCGACGATGACGAGCTTCTTGGGCATGCTTCCTGCTTTCGCGTCCGCAACTCAGAGGCGGGACGCACACAGAATACATACGGAGCAAAGTTCGGCAAGTCCACGGCGTGGAAAGTTTGTTGCGCGGCGGGTGGGAGCATGGAGGCATGCCCTCCCTTGTGACGCAGGAGCTTTCCAACGCAGTGCTCGCCGCCATGCGGGTGGCAACCGATGCGGAAGTCATGCCGCGATGGCGTTCCCTGACGGCCGACGACGTGCGCACCAAGGCCGGACCGTGGGACTTGGTGACGGACGCGGATGTGCTCGCCGAGGTCCGGCTGACCGCCTCTCTTACTGCGCTCCTGGATGTCCCCGTGGTTGGCGAGGAGGCTACGGCGTCCACGCCGGGCCTGCTGGACTTGGTTGCGTCGTCGGAGGCGTGTTGGCTCGTGGATCCCGTTGACGGCACGCGCAACTTTGTGCACGGGCGTGAGGACTTTGCGTGCATGGTTGCGCTCGTTGTTGAGGGGCGGACGGAGGGGGCGTGGATCACGTACCCGGCCGTTGAGCGGGAAATGCATGGCGCGGTTGGCGTGGGGACTTTTGTTGACGGCGTGCGGGTGGAGGCGCCCGTGCCGCCAGACGCGTCCGCGTTGCGTGGGGCGCTCGGAGCGCGCGCGTTTGTGCGCGATGTTGAAGCCGTGTACGCGGCCGCCGCGACCGTTGGTCCGGTGCGCGACATTCGGTTCTGCGCGGGCTGGGACTACCTCGACATGGTTGAGGGCCTCAAGGACTATGTGCTGTTCACGCGGACGTTGCCGTGGGACCACGCGCCCGGTTCGCTGCTGGTGCGCGAAGCCGGGCTGGTGTCGATGCGGCCCAACGGGACCGAGTACATCCCGGGGGACGGCGGGGCCGGGCTGCTGACGGCGCATCCGTCTGTGTGGGAGCGAGTGGCGGGGGCGCTCGCGCCGGCGCTTTAGGGGTTGATGGGGGTTGCGGTGCTGGGGCGCGCCTCTCGCTACTCCAGCATTCCCGTCTCAACGAGCTCGCGCACCGCGGGTAACAACTCGCGCGCGTGCTCAACCCCCAGCGCCTCAAGCGCACCGAGGATCTGGCCCACCGTCAACTCGCCGTCGCACGCACCAACGAACCCTGCGAGCCCGGTGTCCGCTCGCACCGCGCGCCCAAACCCGCCTCCCTGGCGGATCAAGATGTGTTCGGGATCCGCAAGCAGGGGCCGCCCGTAGACCTCGCGCGTAACGTCGCCGGCAACCGTCAAGCGCGTGGAGAGCAGCGCATCATCGTCCAGCCGTGCAAGCCGGTCGTGCGCCGCGAGCCCCGCGACCAGCGTGGGCCCAAGGGGAGCCGCTACTGGCCCCTCCAAGAACTCGAGCCGCCGCAGCGTCGGGCCACCGGAAACTGGCCGCCGCAGCAGCACCATCCCAAACCCCACCTCCCGCACCCCGCGCCGGTCAAAGTCCGCAAGGTACGCCTCGTACGCGTCATCAAACGCGGCGCGCCCGCGCTCCGGCACCACGCCCGCATCGCGCAGCCACAGCTCCGCATATTCCGCGGCGTCTAGGACGTCCCGCTGCACTACCCAAGCGTCGAGCGGCACGGGCGAGAGGTCTAGCCACTGCTCAATCTGCGCGTCCCAGCCATCCGCGTGAATCTCCCAATTGCCTAGCATCTGCGCCACACCGCCGGGAGCCAATACGGTCCCTACCTGGGCAAACAGGGTGCGGACAATCCCGTCGCCTGCCATGCCGCCGTCCCGATATTCGAACGACGGCGCGCCAACCGGCGTGATCACAAACGGCGGATTGGAGACCACCAGGTCAAACGCCTCGTCCGCCACGGGCTCCACCAGTGAGCCCGCACGGAGATCGAGGCGCACCCCCGCGAGCGCCGCGTTGAACGCCGCGAACTCCAGCGCCCGCAACGACGTATCTGTGGCCACCACCGAGTCCGCGTGGAGCGACGCCTGGAGCGCCTGAATGCCGCAGCCGGTGCCAAGGTCCAGTGCCCGCCCAACGTGCGTTCGCATCGTGATGGACGCGAGCGTCAGCGACGCTCCCCCAACGCCAAGCACGTGGTCGCCCTCGAGCTGCCGCCCCGTCACCGCCTCCCCCCTGTCCGAGGCCACCCACCACGTGCCGCCCGCGTCTACGTCGAACGGCCGCAGGTCAACGAGCGCCTGCACGGGATCGTCGTCGCTGTTCCCAGAAACCGCAATAAGGCCCGACGCTGCCGCCCCCTCCACCCCAAACCTGGGCAGGGCGCGGCTCACCTGGGCACGCGTTACGACATCGCCCAATGCGAACAGCCGGGTGAGGACTGCGATGGGCTCATCGCCGGCCTCGCGCGCGGCGAGACGAGCAGGGACCAGTTGCTCGCGATCGAGTGCACGCACGGCGCGATCGCCAACCAATTGCGCGACGGCGTCCACGGTCCAGGGGGCCAGGTCTGCGCGAAGGGAGTCAGCGCTGGCCAGGTCAAGGGTGGGCGCGGCGCTCATTGAACTCACCGTGGAACGCTATCGCAGGGAGGCGACCATGACGTCGTCGGGGCCAGTCTGGGACTCGATGACGTCCCCCGTCGCCACAAATCCGGCACGTTCGTAGGCCGCGCGAGCGCGGTGGTTGGTGCGGTGCACCTCCAGGCGGAGCTCCTCGAACCCTTCACTCACGGCGTACTCCTTGGCTGCCGCCATGAGCTGGTCGATGAGTCCCGCGCCGCGCGCCTCCGGCTTCACGAACACGCCAACGACGTTGGCGCGCCGTCCGGGCACGGGGTGCCCCCAGTAGTCCTCGGTACCCGCCTCGAACACGAGCACCACCACGGTGCCCAGCCACTCCCCGGAGGGCGCTTCAGCAACGAACTGCGCGGTTGGCCCGGTTGCCGCGCCTGCGGCACGACCCACCCAGAATTCGGCGGGATGCTCCAGCGCTTCCTCGAGCGTCTCGAGGAACGCGATGGGGGCAGCGGGATCGGCCAGAGCTGCGAGCCGCAGCATCCGCACCTTCTCCCACTCGTCTGCGCGGATGCGGCGGATGGTGGTCATGGGTGAAGAAACTAGCAGTGGCGGTCACCAATGCCCTTTAGGAGCGGCTCACGTCCGAAAACTGGCCATGAGCGCCCTTTGGGACGTCGCGGGGGTGGAGGGGGCGGCGGGGCGCATCAGCGCCCTGCCCCTCGCTACTGTGCGTCTATTCCTTGTCCGCCTCGGCGAATTCCGCGTTCACTGCGTCTCCGGGCGAGTCGTCGCCAAGCTCCGTGACCGCCGAGTCCACCTCGGATGCGACCCCGCCCTGGTGGGCGCGTCGGGCGGCCGCGTAGACGGCGCCAACGGCAATCGCGAGCGCCAGGAACGCAATGGTGAAGCGCAGCGCAGGGTTGGCATCCGTGCCGTAGCTCAGCATCACCACGGCGGGCGCTATGAGCAGCGCCACCAGGTTCATGACCTTGATAAGCGGGTTGATCGCCGGCCCGGCGGTGTTCTTGAACGGGTCACCGCTGGTGTCGCCGATGACAACGGCCTCGTGAGCGGGCGAGTTCTTGCCGCCAAAGTGGCCGTCCTCAACGATCTTCTTTGCGTTGTCCCATGAGCCACCGGAGTTGGCGAGGAACACTGCCATGAGAACACCCGTTCCAATGGCTCCCGCGAGGAAGCCAGCGAGTGCGCCCGGGCCAAGCGCCATGCCAACGACGATTGGCGCGGTGGCGGCGAGCAGACCCGGAGTGGCGAGCTCACGCAGGGAGTCGCGCGTGCAGATGTCAACCACGCGGCCGTACTCGGGGCGCTGCGTGCCGTCCATGATGCCTGGCATCTCGCGGAACTGGCGGCGCACCTCGAACACGATGGCGCCGGCGGCGCGAGTCACTGCGTCGATCGCAAGGCCGGAGAACAGGAACACCACGGCACCGCCAAGGATCACACCAACGAGCGTGAGCGGGTGGATGATCTCGTAGCTGAAGCTGCCAGCGCTCGCTGCGGCGTTGCTGAGCGCGCTCGTCACGGCGTCGGAGTACGAGCCAAAAAGCGCGGTGGCCGCGAGCACCGCAGTGGCGATCGCGATGCCCTTGGTGATGGCCTTGGTGGTGTTGCCAACGGCGTCGAGGTCGGTCAGCGTCTTGGCTGCCTCTTCGTCAACTTCGCCGGACATCTCTGCGATGCCCTGTGCGTTGTCGCTCACCGGGCCAAAGGTGTCCATGGCCACGATCACGCCAACGGTGGTGAGCAGGCCACAACCGGCCAGCGCCACCAGGAACAGCGCGAGCGGGATGGACGAGCCGGCAACGAAGAACAGCGCAACAATCGCGCCGCCAATGACTACCGCTGTGTACACGGCGGACTCAAGTCCAAGCCCAATGCCGGACAGCACCACGGTGGCGGCGCCCGTCAGGGACGTGCGGGCCACGCGGCGCGTGGGGCGCTTTGCGGTGTCCGTGAAGTAACCCGTGAGCCACAGGATGACGCCCGCGAGGGCGATGCCGATGAGCACCGCAACGGTGGCGACAATGCGGGGGTCGCGGTCAAGACCGGCGAGCGAGGAGCCGTTGAACGCGTCAAACGTGGAGGGCAAGTAGATGAACGCCGCGCCAACCGCGAGCACCGCGCCAATGACGGCTGAGATGTAGAAGCCGCGGTTGATGGCCTTGAGGCCGGACTCGTTGCGGCGCACCTTGGTGATGAACACGCCGATGGCGGCGGTGAATGCACCAATGGCCGTGACGATGAGCGGGAACACGAGTCCCTCTTCGCCAAAGGCAACCTTGCCTAGAATCAGGGCTGCGACCAGCGTCACCGCGTAAGACTCGAAAAGGTCGGCCGCCATGCCGGCGCAGTCGCCAACGTTGTCGCCAACGTTGTCCGCGATGGTGGCTGCGTTCCTGGGGTCGTCCTCAGGAATGTGGTTCTCAACCTTGCCAACCAAGTCAGCCCCAACGTCGGCCGCCTTGGTGAAAATGCCGCCGCCAACGCGCATGAACATGGCGAGCAAAGCGGCACCAAAGCCAAAGCCCTCAAGTACGGCAGGAGCGTCGGCCCGGTAGATGAAAACTACGAGGGCCGCTGCACCCAAGCCCTGGCCAACAACGCCCATGCCCACCGCGCCACCCGTGCGGAACGCGATGCGGGCGCCGTTCGCGCGGCCGTTCTCTTCAGTGGCCGCGTTGGCCACGCGCACGTTGGCGCGCACCGCGAGCCACATGCCCATGTAGCCGATGGTGGCCGAGCAGGCCGCGCCGAGCAGGAAGAAGCCCGAGCGGCCAATGCGCACGTCCATGTCGCCCGGAAGGAGGAATAGCAGGGCGAATACGATCACCGCAAACACGGACAGCGTCCGCAACTGGCGCTTGAGGTACGCGGAGGCGCCCTCTTGGATGGCGCCTGCGATCTCCTGCATCTTGGCGCTGCCGTCGCGGAAGCGCAGCACCTCTTGACGCAAGTACCACGAGAGGCCAAGCGACAGCGCGGCGATAACCCCAATGATGATGACCGTGGTGACGTTTCCGGAGCTGACCGAGATGGCCTGGACCGACGTGGAATGCATGCGTCCTCCTTGACGAGCCGCGACTTCTTTGTCACGGCGGCTTACGTACGGATGGAGTCTAAGCGAACATGGGTTCACGGGCGACACCCCAACGATTCGCGTGAGTTGCGCGTCGACACTGTAGTGAAGCAATTCCCAGGCTCGGAGGGCCAATGAGCGAGTGGCAAGACATCATGGAGCGCCTGGTGCGCGACCGTGAACGCGCCCTGCTTGGGTATGCGTACCTGCTGTGCGGCGACTCGAACCGCGCGCAGGACTTGGTTCAGGACGCGCTGGTGCGCACGTTCTCTCGCGAGCGCCATGGCCTCACCACGCGCACGGCTGAGGCTTATGTCCGACGCGCGGTCACCTCAGTTTTCATTGATCAGTACCGCCGTTCCCAGCGTTGGGATCGCGTCCAGCACCTTTTCCGCGAAGAGGAGCCCGCACGTGACCCTGTTTACGCAATAGAAGCAGGGTCCGACGTTCACGCGGCTTTGGCGACGCTCTCGCCTCGCGAGCGGGCGTGCGTGGTGCTGCGGTATTTCGACGATCTGACGGTGCCGCAGATTGCGCGGCACTTGGGGCTCGCTGAGGGAACAGTCAAGCGGTATTTGGCCGATGCCGTTGGCCGCCTGCAATTGGCGCTCGGCACCTTTGACGACGAAGACGAAACAACGGAAGTGACGCCCACTCAGGGCAATAAAGGAGACCGCCATGAAGATGTCTGATGCCTTGAGGGGTGCGGCCGAGACTGCTGCCGTGGAGACGGCGCACGTGTCCGTGAGTGCGGCGCGTTCCCGGGCGCGGCGAGCGCGTGTGCTGCGCGGGAGCGCCAACGGAATCGTTGGTGTGGGGGCGGCAGCACTGGTGGTCGCTGGCGTGATGGGCGTGGTCGCCAACCAGGGCGGCCTCGTGGCGGCCGATCCCGAGATTGGCGCGGGCAACGGGGACTTCTCTGCGCCCAACGTCTCTGCGCCCAACGCGGGTGCCGCTGGCGATATGCCGTTGGCTCCCGCGGTCGATGCCGCCGTCAATGCGTGCGGTGGCGCCTTTGATGCGTCGGCGTTTGTGGTTGACCCGGCGACTGCAACGATCTCAGTGGACGGCATCGACAGCGCCGATCTCGACATCACGGTCTCAACCACCGCGGCGAGCGAAGGCGAGTTCAATACGGGCCAGCCAACGCTCTACGTGCTGTGGGAAGGGATCATCGTGGGCACTCCCGCCCACACCGACGAGGCCTGGGTGTGGGAGTCGGTGCCAGGGGAAGTGACCGAGCTGCCGCAGACCGTTCCCCTCATGAACTGCTGGGACGGTGCGCCGCTGCCTGCCGGCGACTACGCCGTGGTGTCCGCGCAGGATCTCTCCGCGGCGATTGATGTGCCGCCGGTCAGCGAGGACCCGCAAACCACCGTGTCGCCCATTGCCCCGGACGCAGATGCCGACACGCCCGTGACATCGGATGACGGAGCGACGAGCGTTGAGCGCGCGACCTCCACCATCGTCTCCGCGCCGAGCGCATTCACCGTTCCGGGCGAGCCCGCGAAGGACCCCTTCGTGCAGTACCTCAGGGTGGACGATCCGGATCCGGTCTTGCCCGCTCCTGCTGGACCGTCGGACGTCCTGACGGTGGACCAAGCCCGTGCCGCGTACAACGCGGGCCTCACGGACGCCCGTTGGGACATGGCGGCGGGAACGCAGCGCGTAGTCATGACTTCGGCCTCGAACGACCTCAAGGGGACGTTGTGGCAGAAGAGCTACTTTGGCTGCCCCATGGACGGAGTGAGCTCCGCGTTTCCCGCGCAGTCAGCCGAGGTGGACTGGTTGCACGTGGAGGGCCAACTCCCCAGCGCAGTGCACCTCAGCTATGGCTGGGTGGTTGACGGCAACCCTGTGGTCTCGTACTCGGTGACGAACACTACGGACTCGTCGCTCCCCGGCTTCTACGGCGGCTACGCCCCCAGGCTCGTGCTCGTCAAGGACGGCAAGGTGGTCGCTGAGGCATACACGGTGGATCCCCAGCAGAACGTGGGCGGTATCGCCTACGCGGCAGCAGGTGCGGCTGCGAGTTCCCCCAAGGTGGCACCGAGCGACAGCATGGTGTGGGCGCCCGACGCGAGCGGCTACCTCAGCCCCGGAGCGTCCAAGGGTGGCGACTTCCTGTGGCGAGACGTCAACGGCTGCTGGACCGCGAATGGCCAGGTGAACGTTGCTCCCGGCTCGTACACGGTGCTGAGCGCGCAGGACCTCTACGTAGGCGGGCAGTACCCCGTGTACATGGAGGGTGCTGATGATGGAGCCGCTGCTGACGCCATCGAAGGCTCTGGCGGAGGGACCGATTCCGCCGTGGCGCCAATCGACCCACCGGCACCGGACCAAGCCCCCGACTTTGCCTCCTTCCAGGTATGGACATCGCTCGGAACGGTCACTATCAGCAATTAGCACCGGTATAACCGACATGTGAAATACGTCACATTGGGCTCCAGAATGTGGGCACAGAAGCGCCAGTAGGAGTTCACTAAGGAAATGACGCGCATCGCCGCGTCTGCCTGGCCCAGGGGGTTCCCTCAGTCCCCCTGATGCGCCGGGCTCGCCCGGTGGTGGTTCGGATCCCTCAGCCCGAATCGCCGCCGGGCCCTTTCGTTTCCGGCCCCGCTCGCGCACTCGCCTCCGCCCTGCCTGACGCCACAGTCACCTGCACACTGCCGTCGCCGTACTCGTGACATTGCCGCACCGTGGCGCCGTTGGCGGCGGCGGTGCGCCGCGCAGCGGCGCACGGTCCAGCCCGGGTGGATTCATTGTCAACGGTGCTCGCGAGTTCCCTGCGCACTTGATAGGCGCCTGCCAGCGCAGCGAGGTCCGCCGCAGCCCTCGCTTGGGCACGGTCGCCAGCGAGGCCCGCAACGCCTGCCACGGCTGCTCCCATCACGATCGCCACGGCTAACACCGCCACGGCCACAACACTCGCCGATCCTCTGTCTTGCATCACGGCTGGTACGCCCGGGCAACCGCAACGGCGTCTGGCAGCGGACCCGGGACGTGCACCGTTACGCGTGCCACCCACCAGGCGCCGTCCCTGCCCAAATTCACCGTGACCTTTCCCTGCCCCACGCGAGCGCCCGCGTGCTCACCTGCGGCTTCTCCGTCAACCAAGGCAACCCGTGCGGCGGTGGCGGCGGCATCCCTGGCAACCGCGGCGTCGGCCGCGTGCCGTGCTCCCGCAAGCACGGCCGCCAGCACCAACACCACGGCCGGAAGGGTGAGCGCAAACTCCACTGTTGCGGAGCCGCGTTCACGGGCT
>CAYMRO010000033.1:0-3423 GCA_964392875.1 uncultured Demequinaceae bacterium | reverse complement strand
AGCGTGAGGCGCACGGCGAGCTCCCCCGCCGCAACCTGCGCCGAGCGGCGACGCAGCAGCGACTCGCCCTCCGCCACCGCGGTCAGCAGCGGGCCCGCATGGGCGCCACGCTCCCACGGCAGCCGCAACGCGCGCTCGAGCGGGCGCAAGCCGCCGCCCGCCGCCTCTCCGTCCGCCTCCCCCCACGCCTCCCCCCACGCCGCCTCCCACGTCTCCCCTCGCGCGAGCGCGAGCGCCACCGCGCGCATGCGCTCGCCAACTTCCTCAAGCCCCGGTTGCGGCGCGAGCGCAAGGCTTACCGCCGCGAGTGCGCTGGCAACATCGGCCCCAGCGGCCATCGCTGCGCGCACCGCGTGGAGGGTCAGGACGGCGGAGTCCGGCGGCTCGTATGCCTTGGCGACCAACCGCCGCATCCACCACCGGCCAGCCAGGGTGAGGAACGCTCCTGCCACGAGCAGCGCAACACCCAGCGGCGTCGCAAAGACCTTGACCACACTCGCGTCAACGAGCACCGCAAACCCCAACCCCACCAGAGGCAACCATGCGAGCACGCGTGCGCTGAGGCGCGGGCCCGCCAGTGCGGTGTCGCGAGCGAGTTCCGCCTCCGCCTCCGCGCGCGCGGCTACGGCGCATGCCTCGATCACCGGGGCCAGCGCCGCACCAGTGCCGTGCGCCAGCCGGGCGGCCACGGCAAACTGTGGGGCAACCCCAGCGGGCGCGCCGTCGTCTCCGGGCTCGCCCCAGCCGACGGCAACGAACGCATCGCGCGGAGATAGACCCGCGCGCAGCATCCCCGCCACCGCGGCTGCGTCAACAAGTTCTGCGAGCGAGTCAGCCATGACCAAGCAGCTCTGAGATCCGCCCCCATCCGGGGCCGCGCACCAGGCCGGAGCCGTCGGGCGCCCCGCCTCCCGCCCCGCCCACTCCATCCACCAGCGCGGACCGCACAAGGAGCCCACGCGCACCCAACGCGAGCACCGCCACCTCAACCACCCGCCGCACGCCCGAGGCCCCGCGCTCAACGTGCACCACAGCGTCGAACCCTGCCGCGGCAAGGCGATGTGTGGCGCGGTCCGTAAGTCCGGCGAGCGCACCCAAAGCGGCGAGCCGCGCGGGCACGTCCGCCGCGGAATTCGCGTGCAACGTGGTGAGCCCGCCACGATGCCCCGTGTTGTACGCGGTGAGCACCTCGCGCAGCTCAGCGCCACGGCACTCACCCAGCACAATCCTGTCCGGTCGCATCCGCAGCGACTCCCGCACCAGCCGCTCCAGCCCCACCGCACCGGCGCCCTCAACATTGACGCGTCGCTCAACGAGCCGCACCACGTGCGGGTGCGCGGGATTGAGCTCGCCAACTTCCTCCACGATCACAATGCGCTCGCGCGCATCAACCAGGCCCAGCAGAGTCGACGCGAGAGTTGTCTTGCCCGCACCCGTGCCGCCCGTCACCAGCACACTCGCGCGCGAGCGCACCAAAGCCACCAGCACCTCCGCCACAGCCGGTGCGAGCATTCCCGCAGCGACCAAGTCGTCGAGCGCGAACGGCTCGCCGCGCACGCGCCGGATCGAAATGACCGTGCAGCCGTCCGCCACGGGAGGCAGCACGGCATGCAGCCGTGACCCGTCGGGCAGCCGAGCGTCACACGTGGGAGCGGCATCGTCCAGGCGCCTACCTGCCGCCGCCGCCAGCCGCACCGCCAAAGCCCGCACCGCGTCGGAACCCGGGAAGGTGATGGGCGTGCGCTCGCAACCCAGCCCGCGATCAACCCACACCTCCCCGGGTCCGTTGACAAGAACGTCGGTCACTCCTGGCATGGCAAGTAGCCCCTCGAGAGGCCCGGCGTCGGCAGTCACGCGCCAAGGGTGCGGGGCGCGCGGTGGTGACACAAGCGTCGGGCAGCCCGACGGTGGATAACCCTCCGTACCCACCCAACCTGGGACGCGAGTTGGGTGGGCAGAAAGGCCTGCCTTGTTTGAATGTCTCCGCGCGCCGATACCCTTGATAGGAGGAGGGCAGATGACAGACGGCCCGCGGCCAGCCGCGTTCTTCGATCTGGACAAGACGATCATTGCGATGAGCTCGTCCATGGCGCTGTCACGCCCGCTGCTTGACGGCGGTCTCCTCACGCGCTCGGGCGCGTTGCGGACTGCGTATGCGTCGCTGCTGTTCCACATGGGCGGCGCGGACGAGCGCAAGACCAACCGACTGCGCGATGCCCTGAGCGAACTCATCAGCGGATGGGACGTTGCGCAGCTCAAAGAGATCCTCGACGAGACGTTGCACGAGTACATCGACCCTGTTGTCTATGAGGAGGCGCTGGAACTCATTCGCGCGCACCACAACTTGGGCAGGGACGTCATTATCGTGAGCGCTTCCGCCCGTGAAGTGGTGGAACCCATTGCTGAACTCCTTGGTGCGGAGGGGGTCATCGCCACCACCATGACCGTTGAGGACGGGCGCTTCACGGGCGGCATTGCCTTCTACGCGTTTGGCGAGAACAAGGCCACCGCCATGCGCGAACTTGCGGCCGAGCGCGGCTATGACCTCACCCGCAGCTACGCCTATTCAGACTCCATCACCGATATCCCCATGCTGCTCGCCGTGGGCAACGGCTACGCGGTGAATCCGGACCGCGCCATGCGCCGAGCAGCCAATGAGAACGGGTGGGGAATCCTGCGTTTCCGGAAGCCGGTTGCGCTGCGCTCCACGGCCTCGCCAACGTCGGTTGCGGTGGTGGCTGTGCTCGTGGCATCCGTGGTGGTTGGCGGGGTGCTGATCGCGCGCGCCCTGCGGCGCAGGCGATTCGAGTAGCGCCTTCCCGGCACGGCCCAGATCGTGACCCATTTGTGATGGTTCGCACCCCACCAAACGCGCTCCGAGCGCGTTTTATTAGGTAACGGACACCGGGTCAGAAAGTGGGGGACGATGCGCGCAAGTGGAGCGAGCGTCGCCGCCGCTTTTGCGCGCGTTTGTTATCCTTGGTTCGCGCCCGGGGAAGGGCGCGTCACCCCCACCCTCCTCGAGGAGAGTTCGCCGTGCCCAAGGCGTTGAAGATCGTTGCCGCCTTGATGGTCGCGCTCGCCTCAGCAGCCATTGGGTGGTTTGGCGTCAAGTGGTATCAAGACTCCCGGCCCCCCACCGCGCCCAACTTCACGGCGTCGCCTACGCCTACTCCCACCACGTCGGCGATCGCCTACGTGCACCTCACATTCAACGTCACCAAGGTCTCCGCCGACGCGGGCGGTCTTCTCCCCCATCCACAGTGCGGCGACTCGTGGAGCCCCGACGCGGCCGAGGCAAACGGCGTAAAGATTGTCACCGATGCTTCCGTGGAGACACTTGGCGGTGAGGACCACCTCAGCATCAACTCCGGCTACATGCCCGTTGGCAAAGACCCCATCGCCTTCCTCGGCACGGAGGGG
>CAYMRO010000032.1:0-13332 GCA_964392875.1 uncultured Demequinaceae bacterium | reverse complement strand
CGGCAGGAAGTTCCCGAGGACTGGCCAACGCAGCGTCCGCACCGCCTCCGCATTGGCGGCTACGACGTCATCAATGGCGCGCTCGAGCGCGTGTGGCTTGAAGAACTCGACATTGACGGCGCGCTCACCGAGGTGCCCGGCCTCAACGGGATTCACCGCCCAGCGCTCATTCTGGTCAACGACGACGACCTCGCCTATGCGAAGGTCCGTCTCGACGATGCGTCGCTCGCCACCGCGGTAGGGCTGCTGCACACGTTGCCGCCGCTGCCCCGGTCGCTCGTGCTCGCCGGGGCGTGGGACATGACGCGCGACGCGGAGATGCCCGCACGGCAGTTCATTGAATTGGTGCTCGGCAACATCGCGGCGGAGACAGAGTCCACCGTGGTGCTGGTGCTGCTACGCCAGCTTGCGATGTCCTTGAGTCTGTACGTGGACCCGGCAGTCGCCGAACAGGAAACGCAGAAAGCGGCCGACGCTTTGTGGCAGCTCACGCTTGCGGCCGACGCTGGCAGCGACAACCAGTTGCAGTTCTTGAGGTCGTTCGCTGGCTTGGCAACCACCGAGGCGCAGTTGGACAACCTGCAGGCGTTGCTCGACGACAAGTTGCACCTTGAAGACCTGCCCATTGATGCGGACCTCGCGTGGGACATCCTTGGCGGGCTCGTTGCCGGCGGGCGTGTGGAAGAGATTGCGATCGAGCTGCAGCTGAGCAAGGACGCCACGGCTTCCGGCGAACGGAGGGCCGCGCACGCACGCGCCGCGCTGCCAACGGCGCACGGCAAGCGGGCGGCATGGGATGCGCTCATCAACCCCGCTGCTGGCGAGGAATTGCCCAACGCCATCCAGTTTGAGGCGACGAGTGGCTTCAACCGCGCAAACGACCTTGCGCTGCTTGAGCCCTTCGTCGACGACTACTTCGCGATGCTCCGAACTACGTACACGGAGCGCACCAACGAGACGGCGCAGAACCTCATCGAGGGCCTCTATCCCGCACAGCTCGCGGGCCGCATCCCGGACCTGCAGGCCAAGGCGGATGCCTGGCTCACCGCGAACGAGGACGCTCATGATGCTCTCAAGCGCATGGTCATTGAGGGCCGCGATGGCGTGCGGCGCGCTCTGGAAGCACAGGCCGCAGATGGGACTTGGAGCGCTTAACGCCGCTTGCACCACCACCTCTATAACGATTCCGAAACGGATTCGTGCACCTTTGGCGACTCCTATTGCTAAGACATCACATGTATGATTTACTACGGATTGTCGCCGCGAGGCGGCTGAGTCGTCAAAGAAGTCGACACGAATCTGAACAGGAGCAACGACATGTCTTTGCATCAACGCATTGCGCCCCGCACGTTGATGGGAATGTCCGCAGCCGCAGCCTCCATCGCACTAGTCGTTGCGGGCTGCTCGGACAATTCGCCCACAAACAGCTCGGGCGGGCCGGCCAATCCCGATAGCAAGTACGGCTTCCCCGCGCCGGAACAGGTTGCCGATAGCCCCATCACCATCTGGGTAGACGCTGACCGCACCGCGATCGTCGAGGCGTTCAAGACGGACCACCCCGAGATCAAGGTCAACCTCGAAACATACGACGGCAACGCCGGCGGCAGCGATTCGTTCCACACCAAGATGTCGCTCTTTGACCAGGCTGGCGAAGGCTGGCCCGACGTCGTGTGGTCCACGCAGGTGAACGACGCCAGCTGGGCCGCCAAGGAGCAGAACGGCAAGCAGGCATATGCAGCGGCCCTGAACCTGGGCGTCGTAGAGCAGAGCTGGCTCGACGGCTTCACCAAGGGCGCGCTGGACCCCGTCACGGTAGACGGCAACGTCTACGCCGTCCGTGACAACTCGGCGCCGGTTGTGTACTGGTACAACCAGAAGCTCATGGACGAGTTCGGTTACACCGTCCCCACCACGTGGGAAGAGTACGAGGCACTTGGCGACAAGGTTGCCGCCGAGCACCCTGGCTACATACTCGGCTCGATTGGCGATCCCTTCACCGCCGTGCTGACCAACATGTGGAGCGCTCAGGCGCCCATCTACCAGGTGGATGGCGACACGTTCTCGACCAATTTCGCGGACCCGCACACCACCAAGATGATCGACCTCATGGACCACATGTTTGCCAATGGCAGCGTGGTGAACGATGGCCTGTTCACGGCCGACTTCCCTGCGAAGTACAAGGACAAGGTGCTGGGCATCCCCGGCCCCACATGGTTCGCTGGCGGCATCATCCAGAACCCCGACATCCTGGGCGCTGAGCCCGGCACGTGGGGCGCTGGCGCCGCGTTGCATTGGGAAGGCGAAGACACCAACACCGGCAACGTAGGCGGTGGCATGTGGTACGGATCGAGCCACTCAACCAACCTCGACGCCGTTGGTACCTTCCTGCAATACGCGGTCAACGGTCCTCAATCAGTCAAGCTGATCACGGGCCTCCCCGCCTACGATTCCACTGCAAGCGAGTGGCTGGACGCACAGGCTGCTAGCGGATACTGGTCCAACTCGGACACGTTCAAGGACGTTGTGAGCGCTGCGGCCAACAGCATCTGGCCTGACTGGGGCTCGACGCTCTCGTTCAGCTCCGAGCCCGCATGGGCGGAGATCGTGGCTCCTGCTCTCGCCGATGGCAAGACCATTGCCTCGGTAGCCCAGCAGTGGGAAGAGCGCTACAAGAACGACGCCCAGGTCAACGGTTACAAGGTCAAGTAGAGAAGGGAAAGTACCATCTCTGATCTAGACACCACCGCACCTGCTGCCGCCCCTGAGAGGGGGCGGCAGCAGGTGTCCAGGAGTCGTGGCAGCCAACACCAAGCGCAAGCGCGCGTCGGTTACTTCTTCTCCAGTGGATACGCGCTTTTGCTTCTTGCATTCGGCGTGGGCCCCATGGTCTACGCGCTTTACCTCGCGTTCACTAAGGGCGGCGAATTTGTAGGATTCGACAATTTCACCAGCGTCTTTGGCGACTTCCGATTCTGGCCCGCGGTGCAGCACGTCGCCGCATACGTGGTCGTGTGGGTGCTGTCGCTCATGATTTTTGTGGTGCTGCTGGCGCTCATTGTCCACTCGATTCGCGTTCGGTGGATGTCTTCCACAACCCGCTTCTTGTTCTACATCCCTGGGGCACTCGCGGGCTCGGCAAGCGTCATGCTGTGGCTCTTCATGTTGGATCCAACAGTGAGCCCCGTGGCCGTGGTCCTCGAGCAGTTCGGATTCACGAGCTTCACCCAAACGGTCGCTTTGGCCCACCTTCCTGTGATCTTCACCATCATCGCGTTCTGGACGGGCGCCGGCGGATGGATCATCATCATGTACGGCGCGCTCAACAGCATCTCGAATGAGGTCATGGAGGCCGCCCGCATGGACGGCGCTGGGCTCGTCAAGACCGCGTTCCACATCCAGATCCCCCTCTTGCGGAAGTGGATTGCCTACATGGCGATCGTGTCGCTTGCCGCAGGCAGCCAGCTCTTCGTTGAACCAAAAATCTTGAGCCTTGCGAGCAGGGGCGTGGTCCCCAAGGACTACTCGCTCAACCAGCTTGCGTACGTAATCGCCTTTGGCCCCCAAGCCGACTTCAACGGTTCTGCCGCAATCTCGATCATGTTGTTGGTGGTCGCGGCCGGGCTCTCGGCATTCTTCGTCTTCCGAGGAGGACTCTTTGAGCGCGACTGACATTCGGGCAGGGCGCACGGCCTTCGCCCCTGGGCGATGGATGGGCCGCGCACTTGCGGCGGTCGTTATCGGCTTCTTCCTGCTGTTCTTCGTCATCCCCCTTATTTGGCTGCTGCTCGCGCCGTCAAAGACCACCACCCAGCTAAACGCGCTCGAGGGTGCGAGTCCCTTAAGCCTCGGGTCGTTTGGTCAGCTCGTGGAAAACTGGAACGGGCTAGTGACGTTCCAAGACGGCATCATCTGGACGTGGCTTGGCAACTCGGTGCTGTACTCAGGCGCCGCCTTGATCATCACGCTCCTCGTGACGATTCCGGCCGGCTATGCGCTCGCCAAGACCACGTTCAGGTTTAGGCACACGCTGCTCGTCATGACCCTCATGGTGATGCTCATCCCCAACACCGCGCTCGTGCTGCCGATCTTCCTCGAGATCAATGCCGTGGGCCTCGTAGGGACCCCGTGGGCCGTCATTCTGCCGTTCTCGTTCTTCCCCTTTGGCGTGTACCTGACGTACATCTACTTCTCGACCAGCATCTCGCAAGACCTTCTCGACGCCGCGCGCGTAGACGGCGCCGGCGAGGTCAAGGTGTTCTGGCGCATCGCCATGCCGCTCGCGAAGCCCGTTATCGCGCTGGTGGGATTCTTCAGCTTCGTGACCAACTGGAACAACTACTTCTTGCCCTTCGTGATGGTGCCGGGCCGCAAGTCGCCCATTCAGGTGGGTCTCGCGGAACTGATCTCGAACGTGCCGCTGTTCAACCCCACCACGGTGTCGTCGATCACCATCAGCCTGCCGCAACTGGCGCTGGCGACGGTCATCTCGATTGTGCCCGTGCTGATCGTGTTCTTGTTCTCACAGCGGTTCCTTGTGGCAGGCCTCACGGCTGGCGCCACCAAGGAGTAGTTCCGCGCTCTGTCGTTGGCCCCCAGGCGATTCGCGTCGGGTGTTGGATTCAGCCAACGCCCGGCGCGCGCCGGCGGGCCCATGCATTCGCGATGTGCTCACGCATTGCGGCCGCAGCGGTCTCGCCGTCGCCCGCTGTGATGGCATCGCAGATGGCGCGGTGCTCCTCGAGCGACAACTGCGCCGCGTTCTCGGTGGTGATACCCGTGAAGCGGCTGCTCTCGCGAGCGCGCTCAAACATGATGCGCGTGATGTTGGCGGCGAGCCGGATCCCCGACTGCTCCATCACCAGGTCGTGGAACGCTGCGTCCGCGTCGTTGTAGACGGAAATGTTGTTGATGTTGGTTGCAGCACGGTCAAAGGCCTCGCGCAGCGCGGCAGAACTCTCTGGGGTCTGTCTGCCAGCGGCGGCTCGCGCCATGGTCGCCTCAAGGCTCCCGCGGACCACGGCCAGCTCGTCGAGTACCTCGAGCGTCTCGTCGTGGTCAACAAGGGCTGACAGGACGTCAGGATCCAGCACGTTCCACTGGCTCGACTGATTGACGACCGTGCCGCGTCCCTGGCTCACGGTAACGAGGCCCTTTTCTTCAACGCGCTTCACGGATTCGCGGATGACGGTGCGGCTCACGGCGAACTGCTGGCTCAACGTGCCCTCTGGGGGAAGGATGTCCCCCGGCGCCACCGCGCCCGTGACGATCGCCTTGACCAGGTCACGCACCACCGCAACGCCCAAGTTGGCCGCCCGCACCCTCACCACGGTGTCACCAAAGATGGTTTGCCCTTGTGAAGAGGCAGGCTTAGCGGGATCCACGTGATTCTGCGCCATGCTGTCATCCTACTTTCGAGGGGTGATGCGCCGCGACAGGTCGCGAGCGTGAGTTACGTGACGGAACCGGGACCACCGGAGAGCTGCAAGCCCGCTCGCGTGGGCCGCACATGGGGCCCAGCCTCTGCTCGCCATCCCGGCTCGGAGTGCTTGAGGGTGGCGATGAGACTCTCGTCAACGCTGACCCCAACGCCGGGCTGGTCACCCAAGACAATGCCGCCGTCGGCGATCTCTTGGTCCACGGTCAAGCCGAATGGCGAACCTACGTCTTGGACCTCGGCAGTCAAGTGGTTGGGCACGGCCGCGGCGGCGTGGGCTACGGCGACGTTCGCGGTAAGACCAACTGGGCTCACGGGGAGGTCACGGCTGTGGGCCGCGATAGCCACGCGCAAGAAGTGGGTCACGCCCCACGTTGCCGCGGCTTGAACAATGTCGATCCCGCCAGCCTTGAAGTGCGGGAGATACTGTTCCAGGCCGGTGAGGTTCTCCCCGGTAGCCACTGCAGCACGCACCGAGGCACTCAATCGCGCATGGCCCTCCGCGTCCCACCTGCGGATGGGCTCTTCGATCCACACCAAGTCGTAGACGTCCTCGATCTGGGAGACGTACCGCACCGCTTGCTTGAGGCTCCAGGATTCGTTCGCGTCAAGCATGAGACTCGGCTCCGCAATGTTGACGCGCAGCGCGTCACCGATGATGCCCAACCGGCGGACGTCGGTGGCCACGTTGCTGCCGCCTTTGAGCTTGCCGCCCGTGAATCCCCGGCTAGCCATGCCGGCATAGAACGAAGCGAGTTCGTCGTCATCGAGGGCGATGTCCAGGCCAGACGCGTAGCCGGGCACCAAACGGTCGCGGCCACCAAGGAGCCGCCAGAGGGGCTCGCCTGCGAGCTTGGCCTTGATGTCCCAAAGGGCCATGTCAAAAGTGCCGATGCCACCAAAAGTGGCGCCAGCGTGGCTTGCCTTGAATACCCGTGCGAGCATGCGGTCGTAGAGCGACGTGACAGCGCGCGGGTCTTCGCCCTCGATGGCGGGAAAGATGCGCGCCAAGTCTTGGTGTGACCCCATGCCGACTCCGCTGACGCCTTCATCGGTGTCCACGATGACCAAGGCAACCTCGGTGATGCCCGAGGCGATATGGCCGTTGACATCGCCAATAGGACGACCCCAGTCGTGGATCGTCTGCAACGTGCGATAGCCCGTGATTTTCATCGTCGCCCTTGCTCATTCGTGCGGTGTTCACCCAACGGATTCAGCATACATCAGACATCATGCGTTTTGCACTCCCGTGTTGTGACAGCGCCGGATCGAGCGCGCCCCCACTCCGCAGCGAACGAGCCGAATGGGGCCCAGGTAAGGTACAGCGGTGGCAAACATCACGCGCGAAGACGCCGCCGAGCGCTCCCGACTCATTACCAACGCTTCCTACGACATCCGCCTGGATTTCACAGGCGAAGACACCTTCCGCTCGCACACGGTGATTCGCTTCACGGGTGTGCCCGGCGCCACCACTTTTGTGGACGTTGTGGCCACGGAGGTGCGCGGCGCGGTGCTCAACGGGGAGGTCCTTGGTGCCCCCCAGGGCGACCGGCTGCAGCTGCCCGCCCTCGCCGCCCACAACGAACTGATCGTTGACGCCCAGCACGCCTACTCCAACTCTGGCGTTGGCATCCATCGCTTCGTGGACCCGGAAAACGGCAACGTCTTCCTCTACAGCCAATTCGCGACCATGTACGCGTGCCACGCCTTCGCGTGCTTTGACCAGCCGGACATCAAAGGCACGTTTCAATTCACCGTGACCGCGCCAGCCACATGGGTGGTGGTATCCAATACCAAGGCGCCAACAGCGTCGGGCCCAGTGGATTTGCCCGACGCTCCGCTCACCTGGGCATTCGAGCGCACCGTTCCCCTGCCTACCTATGCAACGGCGGTGTGCGCGGGCCCCTATGCCTTCGTGGAGGGCACCATTCGCTCCGTGAAGGGCGACATTCCCGCGCGCGTTTACGGGCGTCCGCAACTCGCTGAGCACTTTGCCGCGAGTGAGATCTTGGCGGACACCCAGGCGGGATTTGAGCTCTACGAACGCATCTTTGACACCGAGTTCCCCTACGACTCGTATGACCACGTGTACGTGCCGCAATTCAACTTTGGGGCCATGGAGAACGCGGGTTGCGTGACGATGTCCGAGGATCGGCTGCTCTTCCGTACACGGCCCTCGGACGCCGAGCTTGAGTTCTGCACCGTGGTGGTGCTGCACGAGCTTGCGCACATGTGGTTTGGCGACCTCGTGACGATGCGCTGGTGGGATGACCTGTGGCTCAATGAGTCCTTCGCCGAGTACGTGGGCACCTACGCCGCCGCCACCGTCACGCGCTGGTCCGACGCGTGGGTCACCTTTGCGGCCGAGCGCAAGTCCGTGGCCTACGCGACGGACCAATTGCCCACCACGCACCCCGTGCTCAGCGACCTGCCCGACGTCGATGCCGTGGCCGGCGCGTTCGACATGATCACCTACGCCAAGGGCGCGTCCGCGCTGCGCCAACTGGGCGCAACCCTCGGCGAGGAGACGTTCTTTGCGGGAGTTGCCGCCTATCTGAAGCGCCACGCCTTCTCAAATGCCACGCTCGGCGACCTCTTCGAGGAACTGGAGGCAGCGTCGGGCACGTCCTTGACTCTCTGGCGCACCGCCTGGCTGGAAACGCCGGGCGTGACCACGCTCAGTGCGAGCATCACCACGGACGAGGGGGACGTCATCACGTCGCTCGAGCTCACGGAAACGCCGCCCGCGAAATGGCCGCTACCGCGCCCTCACCGCCTCCTAGTGAGCGGATTGAACAGGGCCGACGCCGGGCTCACCAAGGCGTTCGAGGTTGCCGTTGGGTTGGAGACGGGCACGGCAGAGGTCGCTGCGCTCGTGGGCAAGCGGCGGCCGAGCGTGCTGCTTCCCAACGCAGGGGACCTCACATACGCAAAGTTGCACCTTGACCGAGTTTCTGCGGACACGGCGCTCACGCACGCGGCCACCATTGCCGATCCCCTCACGCAAGCGCTCATTCTGGACGCGCTGTGGCACATGTGCCGCGACGGAGCGCTGCTCGCGCGGAGCTACGTCCAGGCAACACTCGCCGCACTGCCCGGGATAGCGGTGTCTGCTGTACGCGAATCGCACTTGCGCGCGATCGTCACGGCGGTGGCCAGGTACGCGCCCCCGGAGATCGCGCAAGAGGTGGGCGCGGAGGCCGCGGAGTCCGTGTGGGCGGCACTCAACGCTGCCGAGCCCGAGTCCGACGCGCAGCTCCAATTCCTCAAGGGCTATGCCCAACTCGCACGCACGGCAGCGCAAGTGGACCGGGCTCAAGCCCTCCTCGAAGACGCGCTCCACATCGACGGGCTCGTCATCGACACGGAGCGCGCATGGGATCTGCTGACGACCCTCGCCGCTGCGGGCCGTGCCGACGATGCGACCATCGACGAGCACTACAGCAAGGACGCGACCGGTGCCGGAGAGCGCAGGGCAGCGGGCGCGCGGGCGGCGATTGCCACGCTCGACGCCAAGCGCCGAGCGTGGGATCTTCTTGCTCACCCCAAGGGCGAGACGCTCGCGAATGCACTCGCCTATGAGGTGGCGCTGGGATTTGCCCGTGCGAATGACGCCGCATTCATGGCACCCCTCGCGGAGACTTTCTTTGCCGATGTCCGCAGACTGTTTGATTACGACGACGTCTTTGTTGGGTTGCGGATTGTGCAATACGCGTACCCCACGTACCTCGTTGGACGCGGCGTGGACATTGTGGCGCTGGGCGAAGAGTGGCTGCGCAACAACAATGACGCCCACGCGTTGCTCATCAAGCTCATGACCGAAGGCCTGGACCACGCGCGCCGCGCGGAGAATGCGCGACACGCCCAACAGTAACTAATTCCACGATTACCTCGCATTTCACTGCAAGTAGTCGAAGATATGCCCATGACAACTGAGGGAAGTCACGGCAGCAGCCTGCCGTCAAACAGCGGCCTGCGCCGCACGTGTGCGATTGCGGCGCTCACCGCAACCCTGGCGTGGTTGGCGCCAGCGGCATTCGCCGACGAATACAACAGCGGCGGCCTAGAGAGTTTGGCCGTTGGTGACCCCGTGGGCCAAGGCGGGTGGGCCACGGGCGATATTGGCGGCTACAACGCGGCGAATTTCGACGTGGACATTGCCGATCCATCCACGGTTTGGGGCGACGCCCTGGGAATGCGCGCATTGCGCATTTCCAACGGTGTTACGTCGAGCGGGTATGGCAATCAACTGCAGACTCCGTCGCTCGTGGACGCCGCCGGTGAGACCAGTGCGGAGCCAGGGAGCACCTCTGGCGGAGTGAGACAGTCGCGCCTCAGCGGCAGCTTCACGTTCGCCTCGGCAACGCAGACGTATCAGCCCGGCCTTGCGGTGGGCTTTGCACCAGATCGCGGCGACGGTGCCCGGATGGGCGCCTTCCGCATCACCGACGAGGCGGACGGCCTCGCCGTGTCACTGACCAAACTTGACGAGTCCATCCCCGACTTTGTACCGGTGGTGATTGCCACGGGTCTTTCTCGCACGGAACTGCACACCTTCCAGTTCAGCCTCGACTTTGTGGATGGCCCCAACAACGACGTCTTGTGGGTGAGCATCGACAACTCGATGTGCATGAGCTTGGCGCAATCCGGTTCTTGGGAGCAGTACCACCGGTACTACGCGGGCAACGTTACGCCCGTGACGTTCACTGCGGATTCGCTGCTATTCCGGCTCTCCGGAACGGCGCAACCCTCACTGCTGGGCGGTGGGCTCTTCCTTGACGACGTTGACCTTGCAACGTCCACGGTGCCGGCCATGCCCGCACCCGGGGTGCCCATCGTGACCAGCGCACCCGCCGCGTTGGCAGTTGGGAAGCACATTAGCGTTTCCCACGCCGCCGTAGTCGCAAACGCGTGCCAGCCCGTATCCCAGTACACCGCCACGCTGACGCCTGCTGGCGGCGGATCACCGATAGTGGTGACCTCCGCGACCGCCGACTTCGAGCTTGAAGGCGTGCCTGCTGGCATCTACACGGTGACGCTCGCAGCGACCAACTCCGCTGGCACTTCGGCGGCTTCGGAGGCGAGCTCCGTTACCGTCACCGCGAGTACTGGTGACGTTGACAGTGGCGACGGCGACGGCAACGGCAGCGACCCTGACGACAGTGATGGCGCGGACCCCGATGACGAACTGGCGGCCACTGGCATCAATGCCGCACCACTTGGCATGGCGGTGCTGGCACTGCTCGCGGTGGGGTTCGCCCTGCGGCGCAGCGCACGTGACGGAGGTTAGACGCTAGCCTCGCGCAACACCTCAACGAGCCGCTGCATGCGTGGGTGGTCAAAGAGGTCGTCGAGCAGCACGGGAGTGCCCTCGCCGTCGCACAGTGGAATCCGCCAGTTGGGGTATTCCGCGTCTGTGCCGGGCTGGTTCTGCGTGCGGCGCTCCCCCACGCCGTCCGTGATGGCAACGCCAATGATCGGTGCCGGGGTATTCATGACGAGCGTATTAAGGCCGCCAATGATCTCCTCATCGGTGGGATGTGGCGCTACCCAGCCACGCTCCTCAAGCAACTCAACCATGTCACCGCGTTCAGCTCGCGCCTCGGCGAGCAGAACGTCGGGATCCTTTGTGAGCAGGCCCAACTCTTCGCGCAGCGTCACGTGCTCGCCCGCTAGGTACGCGGCGGTTGGGGGAAGGTCATGCGTGCCCACGCACGCAAGGGTGTCCGCCCGGTAGTGCTCGGGCCGCTTGGCCCGGCCGTCGCCCTCCTTCTCAAACCACACCACTGCGGTGCCCAGAATGCCGCGCGAAGCCAGATAGTCGCCCACCCACGGCTCCACCGTGCCCAGATCCTCGCCAATCACTATGGCCCCAACGCGCTGTGCCTCGAGGAGCGCAATGCCCATGAGCGCCTCGTGATCAAACTGCACGTATGCCCCATCGGAGGCGGCGGCACCTTGCGGGATCCACCACTGGCGGAACATGCCAATGACGTGGTCAATGCGCAGCGCACCACAGTGGCGCATTGCCGCGCGCACGAGGTCCCGGAACGGCAAATACGCGGCAGCCTCGAGAGCGCGCGGCTGCCATGGGGGCTGGTTCCAGTTTTGGCCCTGCTGGTTGTACATATCCGGCGGTGCCCCAACGGACATGCCGCGCGCAAGGACGCGCTGCAGGGCCCACGCATCGGCGCCCTCGGGGTGAACGCCAACCGCGAGATCCGCCATGATGCCAATGCTCATCTGCGCCGCGCGAGCACTCGCCTGGGCGCGCTCCAACTGCTCGTCGCACACCCACTGCAGCCAAGCATGAAACAACACCCGCTCCGCGTGCTCGTCGCGCCATGCGTCCACTGCTGGCGCCAGCGGGCTGTCCAGCTCATTGGGCCACGCGAGCCCCGCATACTCCTCGGCGATAGCGCACCACGTGGCGAAATCCTCCAAGGACGTGCCCTCGCGCAAGCAGAAGGCTTCAAACTGAGCTTGCCGCCCAGGCGAGCGTTCCACCTGGTAGATCTGAAAGAGCGCGTCCGCTTTTGCGGCCCACACGCCATCGCGATCGATGCGATCGGCGGTGCCGTTTGCTCGCCGCGGCTTCTCCGCCGCCCACTCGATCACCGCGCGCTGCTGTGACGGTACGTAGGCGACCTCCGCGATGTCCTCCACGCGGATGTAGAGGGGCGACAAGAAGCGGCGCGAGGTTGGCCGGTACGGCGAAGCCTCCATGGGGGTCACGGGCTCGGTGGCGTGCAGCGGGTTGATGAGCACAAAATCGGCGCCTGCCCGGATCTTTGCGAGCGCACACAGCTCGCCTAGGTCTGAGTAGTCGCCAATGCCCCATGACCGTGACGAACGCAGCGAATACAGCTGAGTGGTGAAGCCCCACGTGCGCGTGGACCGCACGGCTGGCGGGAGCTCGAGCCGTTCAGGCGTCACCACTACCCAGCCGTGGGCGGTACGGCCGTTCGCGACGCCCTCGAGGCGGTGCCACCCAAGCGGGAGGTCTGAGGGCACCAGAAAGGTCGCGCGGCCAATGAGCCGGTCGCCCGAGCGCCTAGGCGGCACATAGCGGTCAAGCTGCTCCACGTTCCACGTTTCGCCCGTCTCAAGCTGCAGGTTCACCGCCACGGAGTCGCCATGGTCAACGTGCACGTGAATCTCACGGCTGTGGCCAAGTCGCAGCACCGTGACTGGCGGCACCATGCGATGCCACACGTGGTCGTTGAGTTCGTTCAGTGAGGCGGCGCAGGCCTCATCGCTCGAGCCGTCGAGTTCCAGTGCCGCGAGCGCCGCGCGCATTGCGGCCGGCGAACACACGTGCATGTTGCCGTCGTGCCCCCGGTATTCCGTGGAAATACCGCACGTCTGCGCCAACGCCACCAAAGCGTCGGATGCGGTCTCGGTGGCGGCTTGCATGGCTCAATCCTGCCAGAGGGAGGGGTGCGGGACGCCCGGGTAGGTAGGCTGGAAGCGTGATTCTCACCTCCACAGCGGCAGCAAGCGACGCCCCCAAAACCGCCTGGGACACCTTTTGGGAGGGCGCCACGGCCGTGGGCATAGCGCTCGTTGCCATCCTCGTGGCGTGGGTCATCCTGCGCGCCATCATCCTGTGGGTCACCCACGGAATTGAACGCGGCGCGGATCTCACTGATCGGCAAAAGCGAAAACTGACCAAGTACGGCAAGACCCCGCCGCCGGCAACTTACGAGACCGACCTTCGCCTTGACCGCGAACGCAGGCACAAGCGCGCACGGACCATCCGCGCGGTGCTCACTTCGCTCGTGACCGTGCTCGCCATCACCACGTTCGTGTTTGTGTTGCTGTCCGTGCTCGGCGTGCCGATCTCAGCGCTGCTCGCAAGCGCCGGTGTTCTCTCGGTCGCGGTGGGTTTTGGCGCG
>CAYMRO010000031.1:3972-13530 GCA_964392875.1 uncultured Demequinaceae bacterium | reverse complement strand
CTCGCGGTGGGCGACGGGCCCGGACGGATCTACTTTGTGGAGCCCACGGGCGAATTCGAGGACGATCCCAACCTCACCGACAAGCGCTTCCCGGGCAACCCAACAGAGTCGTTCCGCACCACGGAACCGGTCACTGTGGTGGGCGAGTTGACGGGCTGGGAGGGCCACGCCCCAGAGCAGATTCAGGCGATGCGCGACGGCCTCGCGGCGCTCACCGAGCGCGGCGAAAACACCATCATCGATTAGCTGGCGGCCGCCGCGGGAAGCGCCTGGTCCCACCAGTTGAGCACCCGCGTCCCCACAAGCGTGATCCAGCGACCTGGCTCACCGATGGTCTCGGGCAGGAAGTGATTGCGGCCTTTTGGCGTGCCCTCGTGGATCCAGCGCCCGTCCTCGCCGCGGCGATCGCGAATGATCTCAATGGCCTCCGCACAGCGCGGATCCGGCGAGCGTCCGGACGCGCGGATGAGGTCCAGCATGCGCAGCACGTTGTAGTGGTGGCGCTGGGGGAAGGGGAAGAACAAGTAATACTCCTGCGCAATCTCGCCGTCCCGTAGCCGGCGGAAGAGCTGCCTTGAGTACATGTATTCGAGCGCGCGATCGATGGCGGCGTCAACGCGGGCGTCCGGGCCGTGGTGGGCTACGTACTCCACCAGTCCTTCGAGCACTCCGAGCGTGGAGTCGAAGCTTGACACCACCGAGCCGTTGAGGGCCTCGCAGTTCCACCCACCATCGTCGAGCGCCTCCCCCAAGAGCCTGTCTACCAGGGGCGTCATGTCGCGGCCAAAGTACTCACCTGCACGTACGGTGCGCCCGTTGATGCACGCCTCCACCTCCCCATCGAAGTAGTCCTCGCCCGCGTACTCCCACTTGACATTCGCGGCGACGCGCTCGATCGCGGCGCCCACCTTGGGATCCCCAGGGTCCACTCCCAAGTCCGCGAGAAGCGACAGCGCCCACATGGTGGAGGTCCACGCTTGCCCGGACTCCTGTAACTCGGCCTCAGAGAAATCGGCGGGTCCCCACGCTCCGCCGTCCCACGAGCCGTCTTCCCACTGCAACTCGAGTAGCGCCGCGCCCCACCCCTCGTTGGCGACGCGAGAGCGTTCGCGAGCCACAGCGTCGGGCGGGGAACCCAGCAGATCCCGCATAACTTGCCAGCGAATTGCAGGATCAGAATCCAAGAGCCACGTCGCTATGTCCATCCCGAAAGCCTAGAAAGGGGTACTGACACGCGCGCGGCGAGCGTCGGAATCCGCCGCCGCAGTGGAGGCACTCGTGAAGACATTTTCGAGCGGACCCTGTCCAACCCGCCATCGCCACAGACAGGCAAAGCCCATGCTCAGCGCGCACAGCGCAAGCCACGCAACGTTGGACGGCTCAAACACGATCTCCTGCCCCACAATTGCGATGAGTACCACTTGCAACGTGTAGAGCGTGAGTGTCATGCCCCCCGCGGCGGCGAGTGGCCACGTGATGCGCGGCGCCAGGCTGGACAGCCAGCAGCAGACCGCAATCACCAAACACGCAACGCCCGCGTTTCCCAGCATCTCGAACGCCGTATAGCTGTGTGCCGAGACTGCGTACCAGGGCTCAGGCGACGTTTCGCCGCCAGCCCACAGAACGTCGTAGCCGTGGGAGGTGAGGAGCCACGCGCCGGTTCCGTACGCGAGAACACCCAACGCAAGGCCCGACGCTGCCAGCCAGGCGAGTGCCTTCCCTCGCCAAGGCGCGAGCCGGCCAACGCCCATGCCGATCAAGAGGTAGCCCACCCAGATAAGGGCGGGATAGTGGGGGCTCCACAGCTCGTGCAGCACGGGGGCGGAATAGAGCCAGTCAGGCAGCTGCTGGACGAGCGGTGCGAGTACGGCTTGGCCCAAGGCGAGAATGCCAGCGCCCACCCCTACGAGTGCCGCCGGATGCCAGCGAAAAGCTACGAGTACCAGCAGGAACATCACGCCGAGGTTGTCCAGAATGATGTCCACCGGTGTGGCCAGCATCGCCAGGATCCAGCCCAGCACCATGAGCATCCCGCCGCGCACCGCAACCCGAACCCGCGTAAACCTCACCGCAAATTGACGTCCATGAAGTCTCGTCAGCATGAGGGAGATTGAGACTCCTGCCAGGACGGCGAAGAGGGCCGAGGAGCGGCCGTGGGTGGCGACGAGCCAGCGCCACCCGCCCGGGCTGTACTCGCCAGCGTCTGCAATATGCGCCGCGAACATTCCAAACAGGGCGAGCGCACGGGCAACATCGAGCCCGGAAATGCGGGGAGGCCGCACAGGGGCGTCCGCCGTCACCGAACGCTCGTGGCATCGAGCGTGCGCAAAGCCCACTCGTAATGCTCGCCAAGGCACTCATCAGCCACATCGCCAAGTGTCTGACCGCCGAGCCACGGGTGAGCATCGGGCGAAACGAGGTCGTCTTCGCTGAACGTGCCAAGCAAGTGCTCCATCGATCGGTGTGAGCTGACGAGCATGGCGCGCAAAGACTCATAGGTGCGCTCACGGTGTGCCTGAAAGAGCGCCTCGTTGAGCCGGTCTAGGTCAGCCCACGAGTATCCCTCAGCCGGGAATGCAGGCACCGCCCCGGCGCGTTCCTGGGCAACCCAGCCGTCGAAAATCAGGTGCCAGGCGTGGAGGTGAGCCAAGACGTCGGCCACGCGGCGAAATTGGTAGGCGGCGCCAAGGGGCGCGTCCTGCATGGCGTCGGCGCGTTCCAGCAGCACCGCTAGGGCCCGATCGGCCTTGGCGGTGAGCGCCTTTGCTCGCTCCGACGGCATGCCTCCATCGTATGCGCCCTGGTACGCGAGCGGGCGGCGACGCGGGCGGTGACGCACTACCCTGGAACTCATGCGCATCGCACGTTTCACTACCGGTGGGGACCCCCAATACGCGATCGTCGACGGTGACGAGGGCGCTCAAGAACTCATAGTGCTGACGGGCGATCCCATGTACACGCCCGGCACCATGACGGGCGAGCGCGTCAAACTGACGGACGACGTGCGGCTGCTCGCGCCCGTCATTCCCCGCTCCAAGGTGGTGTGCCTTGGCAAGAACTACGAGGAGCACGCCAAAGAGATCAAGGCGCGCGGCCCTGCCTCCGAGGTGCCCATCCTGTTCATCAAGCCCAACACTGCGGTGATTGGCCCTGACGACCCCATCGTGATGCCGCACTACAGCGACGACGTCCAGGTGGAGGCGGAACTCGCCGTCATCATCTCGCGCGTGTGCCGCAACGTCTCCGCCGAGTACGCGGAGGACTACATCTACGGGTTTACCTGCGCAAACGACGTCACCGCGCGCGATCTCCAACGCCAAGAGGACCAGTGGTTCCGCGCCAAGGCCTTTGACTCGTCACTGCCACTTGGCCCTTGGATCGAGACTGAGCTCGCTCATGACGACGTCCACATCACGGCCCGCATTGGCGGCAAGACGGTCCAGTCCGGCAACTCCAAAGACATGATCATTGACGTGCCCGCGGCGATCGCGATGATCTCCGAGATCACCACTTTGCTCCCCGGAGACGTGGTCATCACGGGCACCCCCAGCGGCGTGACGCGCTTGGAGCACGGCGACATCGTTGAGGTGGAGATTGAGGACCTCGGCGTGCTGCGCAACCCCGTCATCCGCCGCGACTGACCTCCCACCTTCGAAAGGCATCATGTCCACCGTTCGCGTCCGCTTTTGCCCGTCCCCAACGGGGCTTCCCCACGTTGGCATGGTCCGCACCGCGCTGTTCAATTGGGCGTACGCGCGCCACATGGGCGGGCAGATGGTGTTCCGCATTGAGGACACGGACGCCGAGCGCGATTCCGAGGAGTCCTACCTGCAGATACTCGACGCCATGGCGTGGCTGGGCATCGACTACGACGAAGGCCCTGACATCGGCGGCCCCTACGGCCCGTACCGCCAGTCGCAACGGCACGCGCTTCACACGGACGTTGCGCGCCAACTGCTGGACGCCGGCTTTGCCTACGAGTCGTTCTCCACGCCAGAGGAGGTGGCCGCGCGCCACGAAGCTGCGGGCCGTCACAAGGCGCTCGGCTACGACGGCTTTGACCGCGACCTCACGCAGGAACAGCGTGCCGCATACCTTGCTGAGGGGCGTCAGCCCGTCATCCGCATGCGCATGCCCGATGAGGACATCACGTTCACGGACCTCATTCGCGGCGAGGTCACCTTCCCCGCAGGCTCGGTGCCGGACTACGTGATTGTGCGCGGCAACGGCGATCCGCTCTACACGCTCGTCAACCCGGTTGACGACGCCCTCATGAAGATCACGCATGTGCTGCGCGGCGAAGATCTGCTGAGCTCCACCCCACGTCAGATTGTCTTGTGGCGCGCCATGGTGCAGCTGGGTATTGCCGATGCCGTTCCCGAGTACGCGCACATGCCCATGGTCATGGGGGAGGGCACCAAAAAGCTGTCCAAGCGGGATCCAGAGTCGGACCTCTTCCTGCACCGCAACCGCGGCTTCCTGCCGGAAGGGCTGCTGAATTATCTGGCGCTGCTCGGCTGGGGCATCGGCCCCGATCGAGACATCTTCTCCCGCGACGAGCTGGTGGCCGCGTTCGACATCCGCGACGTCAATCCCAACCCCGCGCGCTTTGACCTCAAGAAGGCCGAGGCGATCAACGCCGAGCACATGCGTCTGCTCCCAACGGGCGAGTTCGCCAAGCGGGTGCTGCCTTACCTGCACGCGGCCGGCCTCATTGGCACCACCGAGGTACACGGCCTCACTCCGCACGAGGAAGCAACGCTCGCCGCTGCCGTCCCCCTAGTCCAGACCCGCATGACCCTGCTTGGCGAGGCGCCGGGAATGCTCGGTTTCCTGTTTGTGGATGACGCTCAGTTGGTCATAGAGCCCGACGCTGTGGCTAAGTTGCCAGAGAACGCCAAGCAGGTGCTTGACGCCGCCATTGAGGTGATCGAGGGTCTCGAAATCTTCACCGCTGAGTCCCAGCAGGAAGCTCTCAATGCCGTGCTCGTTGAGCAGATGGGCATCAAACCGCGCTTCGCCTTTGGGCCGTTGCGCGTGGCGATCACTGGGCGGCTCGTGTCCCCACCGCTGTTCGAGTCGATGGTCATTCTTGGCCAATACCATTCGGTTGAGCGGCTCAAGAGCCTCCGCAACGCCTTGTGATGCGCGAGTGAGCCAGATTAGAGCCGTCCTCTTTGACGTGGACGGCACCCTCATCGACACGGCTGGCGCCTTCCACCACGCCCTCACCACCGTTGCAGCCAGCTACTTGCCCCCCGCGGTGGACATCGACGCCGTCGCGCTCACGTGGCGCGAAGACGTTGGCGGCCACTATCGCGCACACACGCGCGGGGAGATCAGCGGACGCGAACAGCGCAAGCGCCGCGCGAACGAGCTGCACACGCTCTACGGCGGCCCGCCCCTCGACGAAGACGATGCCTACGATGCGTGGAACGGCACCTTCGAGGCCGCCTTCCGCGCTGGCTGGAGCGCGCACGATGACGCGGTCGCTTGCCTCGACGCCCTCGACGCGGCAGGCATTCCGTATGGCGCGCTCTCCAACGCACCCGCCGAATACCAGGTGCGCAAGCTTGCGGCGAGTGGCCTGGAACGCGTGCCGATGCTCGTGGGCGTTGACACGCTGGGCTTTGGCAAGCCCGATGCTCGCGTGTTCATGCTCGCCTGCGAAGTCATGGGGTTTGCGCCGCAGAGTGTTGCCTACATTGGCGACGAATATGACATCGACGCGCTCGCGGCCACCCAAGCTGGCCTCCAGGGAATCTGGCTGGACAGGGGAACTGGCCCCAGCGTCGGGCAAATAGAAGCAGGTATAGCCACGGTGACAACCCTCGCTCAACTGATCGATTCCTTACGCTGAGACGGCGGACGAGCGCAGGAGGTTGACGGCGAGAAGTATCACGTGGGCGACGGGGCTTTCAGAAATGACCATCGCGGAGGTTGATCGCACCCTAAGTAACGGACCAATTGTGATGCGGCCCGCATCGCCCCTGGTGGCACGGCCGCGCTGACACGAAACTCCGTGACTTAGGCAGGGTGGGTCGGGGCGAGGGAGCGGGGTGGGGTGCTTGGGGGGTGCGGGTGCGCGGCGAGCGGGTGGGTGCGCGCGGCGAGCGGGTGGGTGCGCGGAGCGGGACGGCGAGCGCGCTTTGGCTCTAGCGCGCAGCACGGGCTGGTGGCACGCTTGAAGCAATGATCATCTCCGTTGACGTGGATGCTCCCACCAGTTCGGACCGCCAGAATCCGTGGATCGTGGGCGGCATCGTCGCGGCGGTTGCCCTTGCACTGCTCTGCTTGTCGTTCGCAACGGGTGATCACGCGCCAAAGCCAACGCCACACATTGATCGCCTCGCCCAACCGCTCACAACCGAGCAGCTGACGTACATGGTGTATTCGAATTGGCTCGCGAACGCGGACTTTGCGTCCTGTATGGGTGCGCGTGGCTTCTCAAGAGAAGCGGTGGCGAGTTGGGGGCAGGGCGGCATCGACACGGTGGCAGCGTTCTTGGGAGCGGCGCCCAAGGCGCCGAAGTCTTGGCTCGCGCCTGCGGAGGCGCGCAATGGCCGCCCGGCAAGTGAACCCGCCCGCGCGTCGGAGCTTGCGGTTGCTTTGCGCGGAACGGGCGACGGGGGCTGCCAGCGCAATGCCCCCGGCGTGGATCCCCACAATGCCGATGTGGTGAGCGCCGCCGTGAATCGCGCGCGGGGTGACACGGCCTTCATCGCGTACTTGGCTGAGCGCGCCTGGTTCGCAGAGCATCCGGACTCCGCGTTGCTGTATCAGACGCATCTGATGATCGACTTGGTGGACCCGCAGGCGCCACGTACGTCAAACCGTTGGAATGAGCAATTGTCTGCGGTGATGGCGCTCGTTGACGACGCGGATGGTTGGCGGGAAGGGCCGAGCGAAGGCTACGCGGACTTTGCGCAGGCGGTGGCGGTGGCGCCAGACGGATCCATGGTGGTGGTGCGCGTTGGCGATCCTGCGGTGATCGAAAGCGGCTTTGTCTCCAACATCGAAAGGCCCATGATCACGTGCGGCAACGTGGGGGTGGTCTGGGGATCTGCCGCGTTCTCCACGCGAGACAGCGATGTCGCGGGGCCATACGCCACGCTCACCGCCGGAGCGTGCGAAGCGGCAACGGAAGTGCCTGGAAGTTTGGGCCAAGCCGGGTGACGGGGTACAGTAGGTACCCGGTTCCGCGAGGAACCATTGGGGTATGGTGTAACTGGCAGCACGACTGATTCTGGTTCAGTTAGTTGAGGTTCGAATCCTTGTACCCCAGCAATTTGGGCCCGCTACGGCGGGTCTTTTTTGCATCGTGGGTGACCCTCTTGACTTTGCGCTGTAGACCAAAGTCCCACGTAGACGGCGCGCGCACTTTTCCCTAGAGTGGTCGAAACCACGCTGGCTCAGCCGGCGAAATCACGAGGGGTCACCATGAACTTGCGCCACAGCGCCTTTGCCATCCACGCCCGCCGAGCGGTCGCCGCTATAGCAACCGTCGCTGCAGCTGGGGTGGTGCTCGTCGCCGTCCCCGCGATCGCAAACGCGGAGGGCACCGGCACGCGCTCCATAAGTGGGTCCTTTACGGTTCCGTCCACGGGGATTGAGCCATGGTGGCCGGAAACGATGTACATCTGGGCAGAATCCACAGACGGCGACGAATACGTCAACGCAGAGGTCGACACTGATGCCAAGACCTTCACCATTCCCAGCCTCGCTGACGGTCACTACGAGGTGCACTTCACGACAAGCTACGTGGACACCGATGATGACGGCTACTACGAGTCTGCAAACCTCGTTGGAGGCGACTACAACGGCGGTGCGATCGTGGATGTCACCGCAGGCAACGTCACCGGCATCACGTATGCCTACGGTATGGGCAAGACCGTGTCAGGAACGGTCACCCTTGGCGCAGGAGCCGATCCCGCATGGAAAGACGTCCTCGAGGCAACCGTTTCCATACCTGGACCAGAAGGTTGCCAGTGTGGTGACGCCATCACTTCCAAGGTGGACCCAGTCACGGGCGAGTACATCATCCGAGGTTTGCCGAACAAGTCACTGACGGTTCAGTTCCATGCCAAGTACTCGAGCGACGCGAACCTCATCCCGGAGTTCTACAACAACTCATACACCTGGGACGGCGCCACGTACCTGGACTTTGCTGATGGCAACGCGACCGGTATCGACGCAACGCTTGAAGTGGGCAAAGCCATTAGTGGCACTGTCACGCTTCCCGGTGGCGTTGACACCGAGGCGTTGGACGCGATAACGGTCCAGGCGGAAGGCGACAATGGCCAGTACGCCTCGGCCGAGGTAGATGCGACCACTGGCGAATACACCCTCTATGGCCTGATTCCAGGCTCGTACACCCTCCAATTTGCTGCGAGCAATTGGTATGACGGAGCAACCTCCAGCTTTGTCTACACCCCACTGAGCAACATCTATTACGGCGGCGCCTACACCCCCCAAGCGGCAACCAAGGTCAGCGTGGCCGCGGGAGACGCCACCGGCAAGGACCAGCTCATGGTGGTGGGCAAAACCATTTCCGGCACCGTCTCCCTGGGCGCGGGCGCGGACCCGCTCTGGAAGGACTACCTCAGCGTTTACGCGACGAGTGACTTCGCCTACCGCGGTGCTGAGGTGGACCCGGTCACCGGCGCGTACACAATCCAGGGTCTCGCGCCCGCCGCGTACACGGTGGAGTTCGACGCGAGTGGCTATTACGTTGACAACAACGTATGGGTGGGGTCCCCATTCGCCTTTGAGTACTACAACAACCAGCGCAACCCGCTCTCGGCATCGCTTGTGAACGTCACGAGCACTAACCAGACGGGCATCAACGCCGTCATGGACGTGCAGGTGGGCAATCGCGACTTCTGGACCACCCCCACGCCCGTCGTCTCAGGGGTGGCAGCAGTTGGCTCTGCCCTCACGGTGGATCAAGGTGAGTGGGCGCCGTACGCCAATAGCTTTGCGTATCAGTGGAAGCGCAACGGCGCGAACATCGATGGCGCCACTGCAAAGACCTATGTGCTGACGCAGGCCGATGCCGCCAAGGACATCACCGTCTCCGTCACGGGTACCAATCCTGGCTACAACTCGGTCACGGTCACCTCGGCGCAGACCACCATCGCGAGCACCGCGTTCTCCGCGGCGCCGGTGCCAACCATCTCGGGCACCGTGGCGGTTGGCAACACGCTCACCGCGGTACCGGGAGCGTGGTCGCCGCAGCCTGGGTTGACCTATCAGTGGACGCGTGACGGGGCCAATATCGCATCGGCTACCTCCTCGACATATGCCCTAGTTGCGGCCGACGCTGGCACAGCTATCGCTGTCGAGGTCACCGGAACCCTGGCCGGCTACGTAACGACCAGCAAGACTTCGGCCGGTTCGACGGTCGCGGCTGGGACGTTCGCAACTGCACCCGTCCCAACGATCTCCGGGTCGTCAGCTGTGGGCAGCACACTCACCGCGATGCCCGGTACGTGGTCACCCACGGCCGACTTCACCTACCCGTGGCTGCGTGACGATGCACCTCTCGGTGCTGCCACG
>CAYMRO010000031.1:0-3962 GCA_964392875.1 uncultured Demequinaceae bacterium | reverse complement strand
CCCATCGGCTTCCACAGGCGTTCGGCCATGTATTGGTGCAGGCGGATGCCGGTCACCACGTTTCGGTGACTGTCACCGGTTCCGCCACCGGCTACACCCCCACGGAGCGCACGTCTGGGGCCGTCGAGATCAGTCTTTCGCTGAGCGACTTCCTCGCCACTCCGGCCCCCGTGTTCGAGACCACCTTCACGGTTGACGGTACGGTGCACGCCGCATATATCCCGTGGGACCCAAGCCCGCAGTCGTTCACCTACCAGTGGTTGCGCGACGGCGTTGAGATCGCTGGGGCAACTCAAGAGGACTATGTCGCGACGCCGCTCGACGACGGAAAGTCACTCTCACTACGCCTGACCGGCGAATCGCCCGGATACAACAGCGTCACGGTAACGACTGCGCCCACTGTTATTGGAAAGGGCTCCTTCGTTGACCGCCCCACCCCTAAGATCACCGGCAACGCGTACCCGGGTGGCACGCTGAAGGTGACGGTGGGCACCTGGAAGCCCACCCCGTCGGGCTATCAGTACCAGTGGTATCGCAACGGCGTCGCGATCTCGGGCGCCACGAAGAGCTCTTACAAGCTCACCTCCAGTGAGTCCAGCAAGAAGATCGCTGTCAAGGTAAAGGCCTCGCGACCGGGTTACACGAGCGTCGTCAAGACGTCAGCTTCGGTGACCATGAAGAAGTTCTTCACCAGGTACCCAACGCCCACCATCTCAGGCACGGTGAAGGTGGGTCACACGGTTGCGGTGTCGCGCGGCACGTGGTCGCCCACGCCAAGCTCGTACTCCTACAAGTGGTATCGCAATGGGGTGGCCATCACCGATGCCACCAAGTCCTCGTACAAGCTGACCGCCTCAGACGCTGGCAAAAAGCTCACTGTCAAGGTCACGGCGGCGCGTTCCGGTTACGCGACAACGCCACGGGTCTCGTCGGAGAGGACCGTTGCGTACGGCACCTTCAGCACGGCGCCCACGCCTAAGATCACGGGCACGGTGAAGGTGGGCCACACGGTTGCGGTGTCTCGCGGCACGTGGTCGCCAACGCCCAGCTCGTACTCCTACAAGTGGTATCGCAATGGGGTGGCCATCACCGATGCCACCAAGTCCTCGTACAAGCTGACCGCCTCAGACGCTGGCAAAAAGCTCACTGTCAAGGTCACGGCGGCGCGTTCCGGTTACGCGACAACGCCACGGGTCTCGTCGGAGAGGACCGTTGCGTACGGCACCTTCAGCACGGCGCCCACGCCTAAGATCACGGGCACGGTGAAGGTGGGCCACACGGTTGCGGTGTCTCGCGGCACGTGGTCGCCAACGCCCAGCTCGTACTCCTACAAGTGGTATCGCAACGGGGTGGCCATCACGGATGCCACCAAATCCTCGTACAAGCTGACCGCCTCAGACGCCGGCAAAAAGCTCACAGTCAAAGTCACGGCGAAGAAGTCGGGTTACACGAGCAAGTCCAGGACGTCGTTGGCGAGGACCGTTGCGTACGGCACCTTCAGCACCTACCCAACCCCCAAGATCACGGGAACGGTAAAGGTGGGCCAGACGCTCGGCATCACGCTGGGCACGTGGTCCCCAACGCCCAGCTCCTACTCGTACCGCTGGTATCGCAGTGGCGTCGCGATCTCGGGCGCTACCTCTTCCACGTACAAACTCACCTCGAGTGACAAGGGCAAGACCATGACAGTCAAGGTGACGGCGAGGAAGTCTGGTTACACGAGCAAATCCATGACTTCGGCTAAGACGGTGACGGTTAAGTAAGGGACGCGGGTGGCGGGAGCAACGAGCACGTCCGCGGTGGTCTCGCCCTTACTCATGGGCCTCTCCTCGCGCGGACTCCGAGCAACGCCGGGAGTCGCGCGGCGGGCCCCACGTCCGGTACACTCGGTACTCGCGTTCGCGGCGGTTTGCTAGCCGGGCGCAGCTAGGGCCCCGTTGTGTAGCGGCCTAGCACGCCGCCCTCTCAAGGCGGTAGCGCGGGTTCGAATCCCGTCGGGGCTACGTAAAACCCTCGGTCCTCCACGGCCGGGGGTTTTCGCTTTCCCGGGATGGCCGCGTTGCCCAGGATTGCTAGGGCGCCGCGATGACGTGTTCCACGTCTTGCGCAGTTGCCAAGCGGGCGCGCCATGCCGCCACGAGCTGGGCTGGGGGAACGCCGCACGCTGGGTCTTGCGCGCTCACACGTGCCCGACGCTTTGCTATGGCTTGGTAGCCCGCGTCTCGCCAGGCGCGGGGCACCACCCGTAGCGCGCCCAACGCACGCCACGGCCAGCCGAGCCTTGTCGCAATGGCGAGAACTGCGTTGGACCTGATGAGGCCACGCGTGCCGTCCCACACCACGATGGTGGAGGCCGTGAGCCCGCCCTCCAGCCCTGCTGCCGCAACCACTGCCTTGCCTACGTCTCCCGCGCTGCTGGCAATGAGGAACACCGCATTGGGGTCGTGCTGGATGAGCCATGCGACAAAGCCGTTGCACAGCGCGCATTCGCCGTCAAAGACGACTATGGGGCGGCTCATTTCTTGAGCGTATACCCGCACCAACGTGAGACTCCCGTGATACTGACAGCGCCCTGAGCGCTAGATACGTTGAACCAATCCGTGCCGTGTCGCGGTGCCATCGAGAGGGATCGCGTGTCACAACACCGCCGGACGTTAGTTGCGCTACTGATCGGTGGGCTGTGCGCACTGACGCTCGTGGCCGTTCCCGCAGCGGAACCCGGCGCCGCGGCCAACAGCAACGTGATCCCGGGAGCCACAGATCTTGGCCCCAACAACACGTATCCCGATGTCGCCGCGGGCGCGAGCGGGGTCTATCACGCGGTGATGCGGGACGCGACCCTCGGGACCCGCATTCTGTACCTGCGCTCAACCAACGCGGGCCTCACATGGACTCGCGAGGCTGTGCTGAGCGGCACCGTTGCCGCAACGCGCCCGGCGATCGCGGCGGACGGCAACCACATTGCGGTTGCCTTCATTGGCGACTGGACGGATTCGGAAGGCGTGCACGGAGAGGCGCCATACCTCACTACCTCGAGCGATGGTGGCAGCAGCTGGACTCCCGCTCGCCGGGTGGGCGCGTGGGCCACTGACGTTGACGTGGCCGTGGACGGCGAGCGCACGTGGGTGATTTGGGGCGGGAACGGCGGGATCCGTGGCACCACAGATGGAGGGGCCACGTTCTTTGAGTCGCAGAGTCTCACGGGCGCGGCCACCGCGCGCATCGCCGCTGGGGGTGGCGTGGTCAGCGCCGCGTACTGGGACGGAGCCGTGGACATGGGAAATACTCACGTCGCCGTTGGCCAGGGTGAGACGCTTGGAGCCTTCACCACAGTTGAGCACGCGAATCTGCGCGATGTTGCGGCTGGGGACGGCCAGGCGTACGCGCTCGTGACAGACGGCGAGGACTACTCGGTCCTCTCCTCATCGCCGGGCGGCGCACCCGCAAGGGTCCACATTCCTGCGCCCCTCGCGGGGTGGCCAGACGGGACCAGCTTCACCACGCCGTCGGCTGTGCTCGCAGCGAGCAGGGGAGAGGTGACGGTAGCTACGTGCCAAGCGGGCAGCGTCTGGGTGTCGCAAGCCACGGAATGGCCTAATTTCAGCGCCCCCATCGCCACCACAACTATTGAAGACGGCATTGGTCAGCCGTGCCGCGTAGCCATCGCGGCAGCAACCTCAACGAGCGGCCCCCAGCCACGGTTCGAATGGACCGTTGCTCCGCAGTACATCGACACCGACGGCGACGGTTTACCGGAGGCCGCCAACGCGTCGGGCACTCCCGCTGACAACGTCATCGTTGGCGACAACGCCGTGCTTGAGGTCACGCTCGACGCGTGCGCGTCACTGCCCTCCTCGGGTGGCGCCTTCATCACGCACTATGTGTGGTCGGTGAATGGCTCGCAGGTTGCGGATGTGGACCACTGCGCGGGGCCAACGATCCAGGTGGACTCCGGCACAACA
>CAYMRO010000030.1:1230-13634 GCA_964392875.1 uncultured Demequinaceae bacterium | reverse complement strand
GCTGCAGGCTGTAGAGCGCGGCCATGGCCAAGTGCTTGACGCCGTCCTCGTTGCCCGTGAAGACCGCTCCGCCGGTCTTGCCGTAGTAGACGTATTGCCCGTTGGCATTCGTTTCGCCGCTCATGGCGTAGAGCCGCTCAATGAGCCTGCGCGTGATCGATGAATTGTCGCCAAGCCAGATAGGCCCGCCTATCACCACGATGTCCGCCGCCTCGACGAGCGGCCACACGTCGGTGAGCCAGGCATCCGTCACCGCGCCGTGCTGGGTCATGTCCGGATAGACGCCGGGCGCGATGTCGTGGTCAACCAGGCGAATCGCGTCAACGTGCGCGCCGAGCCGCCGCATGAGGCCGATGCTGCGGTCCATGAGGCCCTGGGTGTGGCTCACTTCGGGGCTGAGTTTGAGAGTGCCGTTGATGAAGACGGCCTTGAGATCTGAGAAGTCGCTGTGCGCAGGAATATTTTCGGCCATATGTCCACCTTACGACTGTGTGACCTCGGCTCGCAGTGACGGACGATGCCGGTGCCCCTGGCTAGACTTGCCTGCGGCCCTGTTGAGGGCAACTCATGACGGGCCGGTAGCTCAGCTGGTTAGAGCAGTGGACTCATAATCCATCGGTCGCGGGTTCAAGTCCCGCCCGGCCCACCACGCACCAATTCCCACCACGCAAATGCCCGGCGCAGTGCGCGCCGGGCATTCGCTGCGAGGGGGCTGACGGACTACATCGCGTTGTCGTCGTCGTCGCCGTCCGTCATGTCGTTGAACTTCTCGGCAACGGCGTCTTTGGCGTCTTCAAACTTGTCCTTCACGCCAGCCTTGGCTTGGTCCATCTTGCCTTCTGCTTCGAGCTGCTCGTTGTCCGTGGCGTCGCCAAACGTCTCCTTGGCTTTGCCCATGAAGTCCTCGGCTGCGTTGCCGATCCTGTCGTCGGTACCCATCAGATCCACCTCCATCGAAGTTGATGGCCACGGGTTGCGGCCACTCCAGACGCGACATTGCGGGATCGTGACGGGTGGTCACGGCTCGCGATGCGCGTCACTACGACTGTTCCCTGCACGGGTGGTGCTGTAACGCCGCGCGCGCGCCCGTTGGCCTAGGCCGCGAGCACGTCGGCAATGGCGAGTGGGAGATGGTCTGCGATATCGAGAGCGGTGATGGGGCCGCCCGCAGATGCGAGGGTGGCCGCTTGCGCGTGGATCCACGCCGCGCATGCGCCCGCGTCGGCAGCGGGCAGGCCTGCCGCGAGCAACGCCCCTGCTATACCGGCCAAAACGTCGCCAGAACCGGCCGTTGCCAGCCATGCAGGGGCCTCGGGCAGCCAGATCAGTCCACCGCCGGGAGAGGCGATCACGGTGACGGAGCCCTTGAGCAGCACGGTTGCGCGAGCGGTCTCGGCGAGCAAGCGCGCGTGGCCGCCACGATCATGCTCAACGTCGGCCCTCGTGACGTCGTGGCGCAGAGCGCCGAGCGTGCGGATGAGTTCCCCAGCGTGCGGGGTGAGGAGAATGCGATCCGCCCCTGCGTCCCTGGCCCCGGCGGCCCGCGAGAGCGCCACGGATTCGAGCGCACCAGCGTCCACGACCATGGGCAGGCCCGACGCGGCCACGGAGCCGATCGCGGCATCCTGCTCCGGATAGTCCGCAACTCCCGGCCCCACCACCCAGGCCTGGGCGCGGGGGAGAGTCTCCGCAGCGTCGGCGCTGCCGTGAACGATGACCTCCGGACGCAAGCTCAGCACCAAATCTTGGCAACGACGAGGCCCCACGTAGCGCACCATGCCTGCGCCCGCGCGCGCGGCTCCGGAAACGGCCAGCGCCGCGGCGCCCGGATAGGCTTCCGAGCCCGCAACCACGCCCACAATGCCGCGCGAGTACTTATCGTCGCTCGGGGTGGGCACCGGCCAGCGCTCGGCAACGTCCGCGAGGCCCCACTCGTCCGTGCTCACACCCCTAGGGTGGCACAAGGGGCCACCGTTATCGGTGTACTACCAGGCGATAAATTTCCGAGTCCGCAGGATTGCCCTTGATGAGGACATCGTGGGCCACGCGCTCCACGTACGTCATTCCAACGTGTTCCATGACGCGCGAGGACGAGCGGTTCTGCGGCCGGCAACGCGCGGTGAACTCGTAGACACCATGCTCCTCGGTAAGCCACTTGACGAACGCTCCCACCGCTTCGGTGGCGATCCGCTGACCCCACAGGTCGCGCCGCACCACCCAACCGAGTTCGCGAGCCTGCGGGTTGTCGCTAATGGGTGCGTGGTGGGCACCAAAAGCGCTCAGGCCGCCAATGACGGTCCCGGCGGCCACGGTGCCCGACGCACCGAGAACGTCTTGCGCGAGTGTGATCGCCACATTAAGTGGCGCGCCGGTGGCCACCGCCTCAGCGATGAAGGACTCGGTGTCTTCCCGGCTGTTGGGACCCCAGTCCGTGAAGAAGCAAACGGCCGGATCCGAGGCGTAGACATGAGCATCATCAACGTCCGTCGCAGCAAAGGGGCGTAGCAGCAACCTCTGGGAAACGACCTCCATGTACCGAGAGTACTAGGGGCGGCTGTCGTGAAAGAATGCCGCCATGGCCTTTCGCACTATCCGGACAGTTGGCGACCCCGTACTGCGCACCCCGTGCGCTCCCATCGAGAAAATCGACGACGCCGTACGGCAACTCGTCACCGACCTCGTGGAGACGGTTGATCACGACGGCCGCGCGGGCCTCGCCGCCAATCAGATTGGTGTGAGCCTGCGCGCGTTCTCATGGAACATCGGCGACGAGATTGGCTACATCCTCAATCCCGTCATCACGGAACGCGCCTCGGAGCTTCAGGAGCTTGGCGACGAGGGCTGCCTCTCCGTTCCCGGCCTGTGGTACCCGTGCGAGCGCCCCTCGTTCTCGCGTGCGGAAGGCACGGACCTCGACGGCAACCCCGTGGTGGTGGAGGGCGAGGAGATCTGGGCGCGCCTCATCAACCACGAGGTGGACCACCTCGATGGCCACCTCTTCCTGGATCGCCTCAAGAAGGACGTGCGCAAGCAGGCCATGCGCGAACTGCGCGAGTCGCTCGAGAGCGCCTAGAGGCTCACGCCAACATCGGCAACCACCACACGCCCGGCCGACGCTGCGGCTGGCTGCAGCGTGAGGCACAGCTTGGGTGCGGTGAAAGTTACCGTGGTTTCCGCTTTGACGTGTGGCGCGCTGGCGTCGCCAGAATCGGGGGATAGACCGCTGGGGAGGTCCACCGCAATCACGGGTGTGCCAGGGAGAATCGCCTGCACTGCCGCCTGTGCGGCATCGCGCAAGCCGCCGTGGCCGCCCAACCCAACGATGCCGTCGATGACCACGTCGGCATCGACAATCGCGGCGATGGCGCCCTCCGCGCGGATGTCCCATTCGATAACCCGGCCACCCGCCGCGGTGAATGTTGAGAGGCCCCTGTCGTGAACGTCGGGCGCCAACAAGACTGCGGTGGCTTCCGCGCCCCGGCCCGCCAGGAGCGCGCCCGCCAGCAAGGCGTCGCCGCCGTTATTTCCACGGCCAACGAGCAGCGTCACGCGCTGGGCGCCCACGGCTTCTCCGGCTACGGCGGCCGCGGCGCGGTCCATGAGCACGGGTTCGGGGGTGTGAAGCATGGTGATGCGCTCCGCCGCACGGAGCGCGGAGGCGCTGAGTGGCTGCGACTGCGAAGCCATGGCCCCACTCTGGCACGAGTTGGATATTGGGGCGCTGAGCGCGGCGAAACTTCCGTTTTGGCGTGAGGTGAGGCACGATAGGAGCACATCGTGTGCCGGGCACATCCTTTGAGGTCGTTGGGGAAGACGCATCTCACAGGAAGGAAGGGTCATGGCAGCCATTACCCGCGGTGTCATTTTTGTGCACTCTGCCACGAGAGCGATGTGCCCTCACATCGAGTGGGCCGTTCGCAACGTGCTGGGTCCGCGCGCCTCCTTTGACTGGACCGAACAGCCCGCCGGCCCCGGTTTGCTGCGCGCCGAAGTGGCTTGGCAAGGCGCACAGGGCACCGGAGCGCTGCTCGCCTCCGCGCTGCGCGGCTGGGAGCACGTGAGGTACGAAGTCACCGAGGACCCGTCCTTTGGCTGCGACGGCGGTCGCTGGTCGCACACGCCTGCGCTGGGCATCTTCCACGCGGTGACGGACGTGCACGGCAACATCGTGGTGCCCGAGGACCGGATTCGCGCTGCCCTCGACTCGGGCGGCTCGGTCACGGACATGCAGCACGCCATGGACCTCGCGCTCGGCAGTGCGTGGGATGACGAGCTGGAGCCGTTCCGCTACGCCGGCCACGGCGCGCCTGTGCGCTGGCTGCACCGGGTGGGCTGAGTGGTGCTGGACGCGACCGCGGTGCTGACGCTGCAAGCGTTGGAGGAATCGATGTGGCGTTCCGAGACGAGGTTTGACTCCGCGTATATGAACGCGGTGCTGCACCCGGAGTTCACCGAGGTGGGGCGCTCGGGGCGCGTCTTCTCGCGTGACGAGGTGCTGGGGATGCCTGCCGTGCCCATCTCCGTTGACATCCCACGCGCCACGTTCTCCGCTTCAGAAGTCGTTGACGGAGTGGCGCTCGTGAATTACGAGACGGTCCCCGTTGATTCGATGCATGGCGCCGCGTTCCGCAGCTCCGTGTGGGTGCGGGTGGATTCCCGGTGGTTGCTCAGATACCACCAGGGCACGCCCGCAGCGCGCTAGGGGAGTTAGGGCCCCGGGAGAGCTACGGCGTCGCGAAGACCAGCGCCACGTTGTGGCCGCCGAACCCGAACGAGTTGTTGATCGCCGCGAGGTCGCCGGTAGCAGGCAGGTCGCCGGGCACGTTGCGCACCAGGTTGATCGCAAGATCGGGATCAGGGTTGTCCACGTTAATGGTTGGCGGGGCCTTGCGGTCCTGCAACGCCTTGATGGTGAACACCGACTCGAGTGCGCCCGCGCCTCCAAGGAGGTGCCCGGTCATCGACTTGGTCGCGGACACGAGCACGTTGCTGGTGTGGTCCGCGAGCACGCCGCGAATGCCGCGCGCCTCAATGGGGTCGCCAACGGGGGTGGAAGTGGCGTGCGCATTGACGTGCACGATGTCGCTCACAGTTAGCCCCGCCTGGTCGATTGCGGCATGCATAGCGCGCATCTGGCCGTCGGCCGTGGGCTCTGGGGCTGCGATGTGATAGCCGTCAGAAGTGCGGCCCGTGCCGAGCAGGCGCGCATAGATGCGTGCGCCGCGCGCCTTGGCGTGTTCCTCGGACTCAAGAATCACAATGCCCGCGCCCTCGCCCAGCACAAAGCCGTCTCGGTCTACGTCGTACGGGCGGGATGCGCGCGCGGGGTCGTCAACTCGCTTGGAGAGGGTGGACATCGCTGCAAACGCGGAGATGGGCAATGCGTGGATCGCCGCCTCCGTGCCGCCAGCAACGACAATGTCCGCGCGGCCCATGACGATCATGTCGTAGGCCAGAGCAAGCGCCTCGGCCCCTGATGCGCAAGCGGAAACCACCGCGTGTGCACCGGCCTTGGCGCCCACTTCGAGCTCCACATACGCAGTTGCCGAGTTAGGCATAAGCATGGGAACGGAGAGGGGGAGAACCCGCTCGGGCCCCCGGTCCCTCACCGTGTCCCACGCATTGAGCATGGTCCATACGCCGCCAATGCCGGTGGACACCACGGTGCCAAGGCGGTACGGGTCCACCTCAGGTGATCCCGCGTCTGCCCAGGCCTCGCGCGTAGCGATGATGGCGTATTGCGTCATGGGATCCATGCGCTTCATTTCCGGACGTGTCAGCACGTCCGCGGGATCAACCACGAGCTGTCCGGCGAACGTGATGGGCACGTTGTACTTAGCGACCCATTCTTGCTCGATCGTGCGCGCGCCAGAGCGACCCGCGAGCGCGCCGGCCCACGTGGACGCAACGTCTCCACCCAGGGGGCTAGTGGCGCCAAGGCCGGTGACAACGACAGACATGGTGATCCTCCGGAAAAAACAGAAAGGTGGGCGTTAGCCCTGGTTGGCGATGAACGTCACTGCGTCACCGACGGTGACGAGGTTCTTGACCTCTTCGTCGGGGATACGGACGTCAAACTTCTCTTCTGCGAGGGTGACGATCGTCATCATCGACAGCGAGTCAATATCGAGGTCGTCGGTGAACGACTTGTCGAGCTGAATGTCAGCCTGATCGATGCCGGTCTCCTCGGACACGATCTCTGCGAGGTGCGCGAGGACCTCGTTCTGGGGCAGTGCCATGTGGTGCTCCTTCTCAGGTTGGATGATGCAGAACGCATCAGGTTCGGAATGAACGTGTACGAATCTAGTCTGTGGACGCGGGTTTCACGGCAGTTCCACTACCTGCGCGGCATAAACGAGCCCCGCGCCAAAGCCGATCTGCAGGGCCAGGTCGCCGCTCTTCACGGCGTTGTCGCGGTAGAGCCGCTCGGTGGCAAGCGGGATGGAAGCGGCCGACGTATTGCCGGAGTCCGCGATGTCCCTCGCCACGGCAATGTCGTCGGGAAGCCCTATCTGCTTGATCATCTGATCGATGATGCGCATGTTTGCCTGGTGGGGGATGAACGCGGAGATATCGGCTGGCGTGAGGCCCGCGGCCTCAATGGCGGCCAACGCGATGGGAGCCAGTTGGAACGACGCCCACTTGAACACGGATTGGCCTTCTTGGCGCAGCGTGGGGAACGGCAGCGTGGGGTCTTCGCGAAGTTCGAGCCACGAGTTGGTTTGGCGAATGAGTTCCGCCCGCGAGCCGTCCGAGCCCCAAATGGTGGGGCCAATGGCCGCATGGTCAGAGGCACCGATGACGACCGCGCCCGCGCCATCGCCAAGCAGGAACGAGATTGAACGGTCCGTGGGGTCCACGAAGTCGCTCATCTTTTCCGCGCCAATGACAAGCACGTTGCGGCTCTGGCCCGAACGCACGAGCGCATCCGCTTGCCCGATGCCGTAGCAGTAACCCGCGCACGCCGCGGAGATGTCCCACGCGGCAGCGGGGGAGGCGCCAAGGCGATCCGCGAGAGTTGGTGCGCCACCAGGGGTCATGTGGGGGAACGAAATGGTGGAAAGGATCACGGCGTCGATCTCGCCGGGCTCAATGCCCGCCTGCGCGATCGCGTTGCGAGACGCTTGCTCTGCAAGGTCAAGCACGCTGACATCGGCACCAGCGCGCACACGCGTCACGATGCCCGTGCGCTGGCGAATCCACTCATCCGAGGAGTCGATGGGTCCCGCGATGTCGTCGTTGGTGACGAGGTTCTCGCCTCGCGCGGCTCCAAGTCCGAGGACGCGCGAGAATTCCGGCCCGCGGCGAATGGTCATCTGCGTCACGCGTGTTCCTCCATCAGTTCGCGGGCGGCAGCGAGGTCGTCCGGCGTCTTGAGCGCAACGGCAGGCACGCCCTTCATGACGCGCTTGGCGAGACCCGTAAGCACCCCACCAGGCGCAACCTCAATAATGCCCGTTACTCCAAGGTCCAGCATGCGCTCCATGCACAGATCCCAGCGAACGGGGTTGGCAACCTGCCGTACCAGGCGTGCCACAGCGTCGTCTCCTGATGCCACCGGCGCACCATCGGCGTTGGAAAGCAGCGTGGCGAGGGGCTGGGTTGGTGATACGTCCGACGCTGCGGCGGCCAATGCGTCAACGGCTGGAGACATGTAGTGCGTGTGGAAGGCCCCGGCAACCTGCAGTTCGATGACGCGCGTGCGCTCGGGCGGGTTGGCCACGAGCTGGGCGATCGCGGATTTAGCTCCGGCTGCCACCACCTGGCCGCCCCCGTTGACGTTGGCTGGCGTGAGGTTGAGGGCTGCGAGGGCCGCAGCAACCGCGTCAGGTTCGCCGCCGAGCACCGCCGCCATCGACGTGGCTTCTGAGGCGGCAGCTGCGGCCGCCATGGCGGCCCCACGGACTGTCACTAGGCGCATTGCCTCGGCATCCGTGAGCACGCCAGCGAGGGCCACTGCAGCGAACTCGCCAACTGAGTGACCCGCCACTACGGCGCTCGCGGGCAGGGTGTCGCCAAGCAGTTCACGGCCAGTGATCAAGGCTGACGCCACCAGCAAGGGCTGCGCAATGGCGGTGTCGCGGATCTTGTCAGCGTCAGAGACCGTGCCGTGCGCCACGAGGTCCACATTTGTGGCTTCCGACAATGCGGCGAGGTCGTTGGCAACGGAACCGAGTTCAAGCCACGGGGAGAGCATTCCGGGAGTTTGCGCGCCCTGACCGGGGCAAAGAACGGCAAGCATGGGTACTAGCGTGCCTCACTTTCGAGTGAAATGGCGGGTTCCGCGCGCACCGAGATGAGGTGCGTCGTTTGTAGGAAGTCTACAAAGCCGTGCTCATCAGCGGACGCCGCGAGACGAGTCCCTCAGCCTACCGAGTGCGAACGCCGTCTCTAGGACGTGGGCGTCGCGAGTCGACAAAACGTCCCATCCGGTGAGTTCGGCAACCTTCTTCAAGCGATACCGCACGGTGTTGGCGTGCACAAACATGGTGCGCGCCGCCAACTCCAGAGAACGTCCACAATCCAGGTACGTGGCCACCGTCTCGGTGAGCGAGCCGCCGGCTTGCGAGATGGGGTCGTAGGCAACCGCGATGAGCCGGTCACGAGCGGAGGCATCACCGATGAGCACGCGCTCCGGCAGCAGATCGTCGGCAGACACAGGACGAGGAGCGAGTGCCCATGCGGGGGCCGCAGTGCGTCCGGAGAGCGCGGCGCGCGTTGCCCGTGCCACCTCCAAGAGGGTTACGGCCGGGGGGCCCGTCACCACCGGCCCCACGCCAAAGCACCCCAGCAATTGCTGAGCGAGGTCCGTCACCATGCTGTCCGCGCGCGCGATGATGACCAGATCCTCGCCGTGAATCCCAACCAGCGCGCCAGGCGCCGCACGCCGGATAGCGCGCCGCAGCTCTGCCGACTGAACCTCACCCAAAGGTCCGTCCGTGGTGCCAACCATGACAAGCGTTGGCCCAGGCTTCCAGCCAAGTGCCGCCGCGCGGGAGGGGAGGTCGTCGTCCACCTCTCCGCGCACCAAGGCGTCCACCACGAGGGCCTCAAGGCGCGCATCCCACGCGCCGCGCGTCTCGGCGGCGCGCGCATAAACTTCGGCGGCACTGAATGCAATCTCCCGCGAGTAGCGCAGGATCGCCTCACGGAGGGCCGGTTCGGAGCCGGGTGCCGCAAAATCGTCGGACTGCTCCTCCACAATCCGCACCAGTGTCCGGACAATCGCGAGCGTGTGCTGCAGAGAGATGGAACGCGTGAGTTCAGGCGGTGCGGCGGCAAACACCTCAGTAGCGCCGCGCGTGTGAGCCGCGGGATTCTCGTACCAGCCGATGAAAGCGTCTATGCCCGCTTGGGCCACGGTGCCAACCCAAGAGCGCTCTTGCGCGGGGAGCTCGGAGAACCACTTGTTGTTCTCATCGAGGCTCTTCAATGCCGCGGTGGTGAGCTTGCCACTGCCAGCGCGCAGTTTGCGCAGAGTCTGCGCGCGCATCTCGGCCGTCACCATGGCGCCAGCATACGGGCGGGGCGCTCGCGGCCCTCGCAGTGCGGCCGTTGGGCGCAGCGGATACGGTGGGGCGAGGGAAAGGGAGATGGAAATGAAGCCACGTCCAAAGCCTTTGTTGGGATTGCTCCTGGGGTTGTTGCTCGGGATCGCGATCGTGGGACTGCTGTGGCAACTTGGAGTAGCGCCCCCTGACAGGTTCATCCTCTTTGGCGTAATCGCTGTCTCGATCGCCGTCGTTGAGCTCCTCCTCACCCAAACCACGCGGCGAGGCAAGAAGCGTTTCGTAACCACCATGGTCATCGCGGGCATATTCGGCGGCGTTGCGCTCACAGGAATCCCCGAGACGTTTATGAACGAGGGCACGGTGAGCGACGGCTGCACCCTTCAGGCAACCTCCGGAGACCAGACCGTCTCCCCAACGGACACGAGCGCATTCGCGCCGCTGGACACCACGCCCACTGGCACCATCTCGTGGGAGTCGTCAACAGACCAAGTGCTGACCAATTGGGAAAGTGAGCTTGGCATCTACGTGGGAGGCATTCCCATTTGGCTGTGGCAAGCGGACCGTGCCAACTCCGAGCAAGCGCAATCGTGGAGCAGCACCGAGGAAGTGGCTGACTACCTCGCGACGATCGAGGACGAATCGGGCCTCCAGCTGCGCGGCACCTATCACGTCTACGGTTTCATCCACGCCGACGAGGGCGATTGCGAGATGGCGGGCTACATCCGCGTCAACGCCGAGAACCCCTTCGCGACGCCGCTCATCATTGCGCTGTGGGTGGCTGGCGGGCTCCTCGTGGTGATCATCGTGGCCCTGGCAGTGTCCGTGAGGCGGTCAATCCGCGAGTCGCGAGCCTTTGCGGAGCAGGCCGCGCGCACCAGCAACGCTTCCGGCGTCGTGGCCACGGGCGGCTCTACGGCGCCAGCCGTAGAGCCCAGCGGGGCATTCACGGAACCGGTGACCGAGACCAAGGTGATGCCTGCGGCTGAGCCCGTTGCTCACACTCAGACGATGCCGGTGGCAGACACCGAGGTGATGCCTGCGACCGTAGACGAGCCCGCTGACGGTGATAACCCGGCCCCGGCGTCGGACCCTGAGGATCCACCCGCTACGGAGCCAAAGACAACCTAGGAGTCGCCGCCTGCGTTGCCCGAGGTGCCCTTGCGGACATCGTGCAACTCGTATTTGGCGATGGCGGCGGCGGTGGTGCCCGCAGGCACCTCGCCGCGCTTTTCGAGTGAGTACAGCACGCGGCACGCCGTTGACGCGCCGTCGATGTAGAAGAAGCGGCGAGCGGCCGCGCGAGTGTCGGAGAAGCCAAAGCCGTCCGCGCCGAGCACCGCGTAATCACCGGGAACCCACGCACGGATCTGATCGGGCACCATGTGGTCGTAGTCGCTCGTGGCCACAAACGGGCCCTGCGCTCCCTCGAGTTTTGCCGTCACGTAAGGTACGCGAGGGGTCTCGCCGGGGTTGAGGAACCCTTCCTTGTCCGCGGCGAGAGCGTCACGACGCAACTCGTTCCACGAGGTAACTGACCACACACCGGCACGCACACCAAAGTCGTGGGCGAGCAGCTCTTGCGCCTCGAGCGCCCATGCGAGCGCCACGCCAGAGGCAAGAATCTGCGCCTCTGGCCCTTCGCCCTGGGGTGCCGCCGCGATGCGGTGAATGCCGCGCAGGATCCCGTCAACGTCAACGTCTTGGGGTTCGGCCGGTTGGGTGATGGGCTCGTTGTAGACCGTCAGGTAATACATGACGTTTGGGTCGCGACCGTCGTCGCCATACATCCGCTTGAGGCCGTCACGCACGATGTGGCGGATCTCGTAGCCGTAGGCGGGGTCGTACTGAACCACGGCGGTATTGGTGGCCGCAAGAATCGGCGAGTGGCCGTCGGCGTGCTGCAGACCCTCGCCCGTGAGGGTGGTGCGGCCCGCCGTGGCGCCAATGATGAAGCCGCGCGTGAGTTGGTCGCCCGCCGCCCAGAACTGATCGCCGGTGCGCTGGAACCCAAACATCGAGTAGAAGATGTAGAACGGCACCAGGGGCTCGCCAAGCGTGGCGTAGGACGTGCCCACGGCCTGGAACGCGGAGGCGGAGCCCGCCTCGTTGATGCCCGTATGCATGATCTGGCCGGATTCTGACTCCTTGTAGGAGAGCATCAGTTCGCGGTCAACGGGCAGATAGTTCTGGCCCTGCGTGTTGAAGATCTTGGCCGAGGGGAAGATCGCATCGAGGCCAAACGTGCGCGCTTCGTCGGGAATGATCGGCACAATTCGCTTGCCAAACTCGGGGTCGCGCACCAAGTCCTTGAAGAGGCGCACAAACGCCATCGTGGTGGCAACTTGCTGCTTGCCCGAGCCCTTTGCAAGGAGTTCGTACGCAGAGTCGTCTGGCAGCTTCACGGCGCTGTGTTCGGTGCGACGCTCTGGGACGAATCCGCCAAGGACGCGGCGCCGCTCCAGCATGTATTGCAAGGTGGGGTCGTCGTTGCCCGGGTGGTAGTACGGCGGGTTGTACGGGTCCGCGTCGAGCTGCTCGTCGGAGAACGGAATCTTCAACGTGTCGCGCAGCACCTTGAGGTCAGCGGCGGCGAGCTTCTTCATCTGGTGCGTGGAGTTGCGCGCGGCGAAGTTGGCGCCAAGGCCATAGCCCTTGATGGTCTTCGCGAGGATGACGGTTGGCTTGCCGTTCTTGCTGGTAGTGGCCTTGAGGTACGCCGCGTAGAGCTTCTGGTAATCGTGGCCACCGCGCTTGAGAGCCCAGATCTCATCATCGGTCATGTCCTTGACAAGTTCCTTGGCGCGCGGGTCGCCGCCAAAGAACTGGTCGCGGATGAACGCACCGGATTCGGCCCGGAATGTCTGGAAGTCGCCGTCAGGGACGGTATTCATG
>CAYMRO010000030.1:0-1220 GCA_964392875.1 uncultured Demequinaceae bacterium | reverse complement strand
TGACAAGCGCACCGGTGTCGTCACGCTCAAGGAGCGGGTCCCAATTACGGCCCCAGACCACCTTGATGACGTTCCAGCCAGCGCCACGGAAGAATGCCTCGAGTTCCTGGATGATCTTGCCGTTGCCGCGCACAGGACCATCGAGGCGCTGCAGGTTGCAGTTGATTACGAAGGTGAGATTGTCGAGCTGCTGGTTCGCCGCGTGCTGCAACATGCCGCGGCTCTCCGGCTCATCCATCTCGCCGTCGCCGAGGAATGCCCACACATGCTGTTCGGACGTGTCCTTGATGCCGCGCAAATCAAGGTAGCGATTGGTCCATGCCTGGTAGATGGCCGATGACGGGCCCAGGCCCATGGACACCGTTGGGAACTCCCAGAGGTCCGGCATGAGACGGGGGTGCGGGTAGGACGACAGTCCACGGCCCGGTCCGGACTTCTCTTGGCGGAACGAGTCCAAATCTGCCTCGGTGAGGCGCCCCTCAAGGTATCCGCGCGCATATACGCCAGGAGCCGCGTGGCCCTGGAAGTAGATCTGGTCCCCGCCACCTGGGTGGTCCTTGCCGCGGAAGAAGTGGTTGAGGCCAACTTCGTAGAGAGTCGCCACCGATGCGTAGGACGAGATGTGCCCGCCAACGCCCTTGCCGGTGGCTTGCGCGCGCGTCACCATGACGGCTGCGTTCCACCGGGTCCAGCCTCGATAGCGCCGCTCAATCAATTCGTCGCCAGGGAACTCGGGCTCGTCGTCCACGTGGATGGTGTTCACATAGGGAGTGTTGAGGCTCATCGGCACGGACAGCTGCTTGCTGGCAGCGTGCTCAACGAGCTGCTCGAGCACAAACTCGGCGCGGCTTTCGCCGCCGGTCTCGATGAGACCATCGAGAGATTCGCGCCACTCCTGGGTCTCGCCCGGGTCCTTGTCGACGGTTCCAAAGTTGTCCACGAGTGACCATCCTTGCTGGCGCGAGGGTTGTGCGCCGAATGTGAGGGGGCTCGCGCGGGTGCGCGCAACTACGTCCCATCTTGGCACAGGCAAAGCGGCCCGGAACGCGGCGTTAGGTGAGGCACGCGCTCAACTTGCCCCAGCGTCGGCTCTTCACAACGCGTCGCCGTGCAAACGTGCGGTTTCAGCACGCGGCCAGGCACCTATCTACCTACAGAAAGCAGCGGGGGGGGGGCGCGGGAGGCCGACGCTGTGGCTCCCGTCGTTGCACAGCGCACCC
>CAYMRO010000029.1:5092-13823 GCA_964392875.1 uncultured Demequinaceae bacterium | reverse complement strand
TAGTGGCATCGTGCGCAACGCGGGGCAGCGCGTGGACAAACCGTCCAAAGTCCGAGGCCTGCACCTCAAGCCCGGTTGCGGTGATGCTCACTGCGTCGGCCGAACCGTCGGAGATGATCGCCGCCGCCAAGGCGCGATTGTCGCTTGAGGACAGTGTGTACTGGTGTGGACGCTCCGTCATGAGCCTGCGGATGCTGCGGAAGTCTCCCGAGGCCGCTTGCCTTCCCGCCACGAGTACCTCGATGGTGCCCGCGATGTCTTCCACTTCTTCCAAAATGTGGCTGCTGAACAGCACCGTGTGGCCCTCCGCGCCCAGTCGCTGGAGGAGAGCGAGCAAGTGCATGCGCTGGCGCGGGTCCATGCCGTTGAACGGCTCGTCCAGGAGCAGCACCGTGTCGCCATCTTGATGCGCTGCTTCATGCCCTTGGAGAACGTGCCGATGCGACGATCGCGAGCGTCCTGCATCTCGACCTGCTCTAGAGCCGCAGCCGTGGCCGCCACGGGGTCATCCAAGCCATGGAGTTGCGCGTTGGCCAGCACAAACTGCTGGGCCGTCATGGAATCGAACATGGCCTCGGCCTCGGGCACCAAACCAATGGAGCGGTACATCTTGGGGTTGCGCCAGATGGCCATGCCGTCGAGCGTGACGGTCCCCGACGAGGGTGGCAAGAAGCCGCTCATCATGGCGAGCAGGGTGGTCTTGCCCGCACCATTTGGCCCCAAGAGGCCCGTGACGCCCGGCCCTATCGTCATGGTGACGTCGTTGACGGCCACAACGTTGCCAAACCAGCGCGAGACGCCAGCCAGCTCGATGGTGCTCATACGCCCCCCACCTTCCTGAAGCGTCGCAGCAGAATTCCCAACATCCCGGCAACGATCACGATGAGCGCAACTGTGAAGACACCGGTGGCAAGCACGCTGTCCGTTTGGACCGTGCCGTTGAGCGGCACCACGCCAAGCCACGCCGCGCCCAGCGCGTCTACCAGCAGGTACGGATCCAGCACCGCAAACAGGGCGCCGCTGCTTTCCGAGGACTGCATGCGCACAACCGCAATGAGGATGTTGGCAAAGCCGTTGAGCAGCACAAGCGTGGCGAGAACCGCCGCCACTCCCAGTCCGCGGCGCTTGGTGAACGAGGCGAGCACGAGCGCGATCGAGGAAACGAGGCACGCCAACACGGCCGCCATGAACATTCCGCCAAGCCACGCGAGCAGCTCGTGGCCCACCGAGAACTTGGCGAGCAGTGCGCCTATGAGGAACACCGTGATGGGAGCCGCGAGGTAGATCCACACGGCGAGGGCGAGCCCTAGGAACTTGGCGTACACGTAGTCGGTGCGCTTGATGGGGCGTGACAAGTACAGCGGCATGATGCCGTCGCGGAGGTCACGCGACACGGCATACGGTGCGCGGCCCGCGAGGAACAGCGACACGAGCAAGTACATGGCAATGGGATAGCTCGTGTAGCTGAGCGGGAGCGATTCCTGTTTGGTCAGAATCACCACGGCCACGATCACGAGTGCGGGAATCGTGATGAGGCCCACGAGCACCCACGGCATGATCTTGACCTTCGCGGGACGCCCTAGGCCATAGGCGCCGCGCAATGTCTCCAGCAAGAGGGATCGGAAGGCCCAGCCGCGCCCAAGGCGCGGGCCGTCGTAGTGGCGGAAGCCAATGTTGTGGATGACGCTGTTGGTCGTCATTCGGTCACCTCGTGTGCAGTGGGTTCGTCGGCACTGGGTTCGTCGGCACTGCGTTTGTCAACTCTGGGTTCCCCCGCGAAAATCTCCGCAAGGTGATGACGCCGGCGCTGGAGCCTCACCAATCCCACGCCCAGCTGGGCCACGATCTCTACCACCGCGTCGGACACTGATGCCTCGGTAAGGTCAACAGCGAAACTGCCTGCCGCGCCGCTTGCCACCACGGTGGCGCCGCGCTCGCGCAACCGCTCCATCACGGCGTCGGCGTTGTCGGTGACCTCTACGAGGAGCGAGCCGCTCAACTGGGTGGCCTCGGCGGTGGAAGTGGAGCGTTGCAGCACCCCGCCATCGATGACGACGATGTGGTCGCTGATGCGTTCCAGCTCGCCAAGCAAGTGGCTCGTCACCACTACGGCGATGCCAAAGTTGGCGCTCACCTTGGCGATGAGTTCCAGCATCTCGTCGCGCCCCGCAGGGTCCAGGCCGTTCGTTGGCTCGTCGAGGAAGACGAGTTTGGGGTCATGGACCAGCGCCTGGGCAAGCTTGACGCGCTGCTTCATGCCGGTGGAGTAGCCGCCGATGGATCGGTAACGCTCCTCGTAAAGGCCCACATGGCGCAAGGTGTCCGCCGTGCGCTCGCGAGCGCTGTTGGCGGGCAGCCCAGACATGCGTGCCATGTGCACCAAAAACTCGGTTGCGGAGATGTCGAGCGGCAAGCACTCGCTCTCTGGCATGTAGCCAACTGCCTCGCGGATCTGGAGGCCCTCGGTGAGGCAATCGAAGCCCAGGATGCTCGCGGTGCCGGATGTTGGTGGGATGAGGCCAAGCAGAATCTTGATGAGCGTGGACTTGCCTGCACCATTCGCACCCACGAGCCCCACAACGCCAGAGGGGAGATCTACCGTGAGGTTTGACACGGCTGTCACGGGCCCAAATGTCCGGGTGAGCGCCCGTGTGCTGATCGTGTACACACGCTCACACTAGACCAGCGCGGGCACCGGCAGTCCTGTAACGTCGGAGACGGGGTTGAGGAGAAGCGATGGATTGGCTGACGTTTGAGGGCGTCAATTGGCTCGCCGTGGCGATTGCCTTTGTCGTTAGTTTTGCGTTTGGCTGGTGGTACTACTCGTCTGCGGGCGTCTTCCCGTTGTGGAGGCGGCTAGGCGGCATCACCAACGAGCAGATGGAGAACGCCAAGATGGGCGTCGCGTTTGGCGGCACCATCGTTGCGAACCTGCTTGGCGTGATCCTGCTCGCCATCTTGATGGTGCAACTTGAGATCGATTCCTGGTGGGCCGGCGCGGTGTTTGGTGCGATCATCGGGCTCGTCTACCGAGCGGGTGCGCACGCACTGCACAACGGGTTCGCGCTTCGCCACCCAGGCATTACAGCTCTTGATGGGCTGCATGACCTGGTGACGCTCGCACTGGCTGGCTTGGTGATCGGCCTCTTCTAACGTGAAACTTGAAGAGGTCCGCGAGGTCGCTGAACGTGAGTTTGACCTCACAATTGCGCACTTGAGTGAGCTGGGCGGCAACGAGGACCTGAATTTCCTAGCCACCACGCCAGAGGGTGCGCGTTACGTGTTGAAGGCGAGCGCAACCTGCCGCTCGGCCTTGGAAGCCCAGACGGCGGTGCTGAGCTTTTTGAGTGGCGCGGTGGCGACGTTCGACGTTCCGTCCGCCCGGCTTGCCACTGATGGCGCCTCCGTGGTGGAAGTTGGCGGGACGCACCCCTTTGTCCGTGTGCTGTCGTTTGTACCCGGCGCGATGAGCGTTGGCTCTCGCCGTCCCGTCCCAGGAGTTGGGGCCGCGCTGGGTGCTGTCTCTGGGGAGATGGTGGCGCAATTGGCCACCTTCTCGCATCCCGGGCTCGTTGAGGGCGGGGATTGGGACCTCCGTGAGGCGCAGCGCGTGGTGGGGGACGACGCTGCCTTGAGCTACGCGCTCGCGGAGAGTGTGGAGCGCACGGCTCGGTTTACGTTGCCCGTGCAGGTGATTCACGGCGATCTCACGGAAGACAACGTTGCCCTTGGCGTTGAGAGCGGCTTTGCGGGGGTCATCGACTTTGGTGACTTGGCGCCCGGGTGGGCGGTTGCTGAACTCGCGATCACGCTCACCTCCTTGCTCGCGCATGACGGGCCCGTGATGGGTGAGGTGCTCGAGGCCGTGGCCGCCTTCCATGCGCGCCGGCCGCTGTCTCTCGACGAGGCGCGCGCCGTGTGGCCGCTCGTTGTTCGCCGCGCGCTCGTGTTGGAGGCCGGCGCCGCACGCGTATTGGGGGCGGATCCGCACAATGCGTACGCGCTCGCGCGGCGACCTTTTGAGCGGCTCGTCTTGGCGCGCGCGCTCGCCGTGCCCTATGACGAGGCTGAGCTGTTGATTCTCGATGCCGTGGGGATGCTCTCTCAGGTTGATCCGCATCTGCTTCCCATGATTTCCGGCCTCGCCGACGCGCCGGTGCTGGACCTCTCGGTGACGTCTCCCATCAATGACAACGGCGCGTGGCTGGATCCAGCACCGCGTGACATCGCCCCGGATTGCGTGACGGAGTATGCGGCGCCCACGCTCGTGCCCGAGGCCGCGACCGGCGTAGTGCCGCGCTCGGTTCCGCTTGCCATGATGGCCGTTGTTGAGCCTGGTAGGACGGTGGTTTCTCCGGCCAACGCGCTCGTCCGGGACGTGCGTGGGGACGGCGTGGTGCTCGCTTTCGTTGACGGGGGCTGGTTGCGGGTTGCGGGCGTCTCCGCCCTCGTAGAGGCCGGCCAGACGCTCGCGGCGGGGGAGGTGATCGGCAGCGCCACGGGAAGCGTGTGGGTGCAGCTGTGTGCCAGCGCCATCCGGCCGCCGAGTCACGTGGCCCCCGGCCTCGAAGCGCATTGGGCACGAATCTGTCCCGACCCTTCGGTGCTATTAGGGCGCAAGCCAGCCACGGCGTCGGGCAGAAATACGGACGAATTGCTGGATGCTCGCGACCGCGTGTTGGCGAACGTCCAGGAGCACTACTACGTGGCGCCGCCGCGCGTTGAGCGTGGCTGGCGACACCATCTCATCGATAGCGATGGCCGTGGGTATCTGGACATGGTCAACAACGTGGCGATCCTTGGGCACGGGGAGCCGCGGATTGCCCACGCGGTGGAGCGGCAATTGCGGCTGCTCAACACCAATTCACGGTTCAACTACGAGGCGATTGTTGACTTCAGTGAGGCACTGCTGCGGCGTTGTCCTGGGCTGGATCAGGTGCTGCTGGTGAACTCGGGCTCGGAAGCCGTGGACTTGGCGATACGGATGGCACGTGCCGCAACGGGGCGGAGTGACGTGCTCGCGCTCACGGAGGCGTATCACGGGTGGACCGTGGGGGCCGATGCGATCTCGACGTCGCTTGGCGACAACCCGCGGGCGCTCGAGACGCGGCCCGAGTGGGTGCATCTGCTGGATTCGCCCAACATGTACCGCGGCGCGTGGCGCGACGCCGATGCGGGTCGATACGCCGAGCAGGCGGTGGCGCGGATCGAATCGCTGGCGGATCGCGTGGCGCTCGCGGGCCTGGTGTGTGAGCCGATCTTTGGCAACGGCGGCGGGATGCTGCTGCCGGAGGGGTATCTGGCCAGCGTGTACGCGGCCGTTCGTGCAGCCGGTGGGGTGTGTGTGAGCGACGAGGTGCAGGTTGGCTATGGCCGGCTGGGCGCGCACTTCTGGGGGTTCGAGCAGCAAAGGGTGGTGCCGGACATCATCGTGATGGCCAAGGCGATGGGGAACGGGCATCCGCTGGGAGCCGTGGTCACCACGCGTGCCATTGCGGACGCATTCGCGGCCGAGGGCTCGTTCTTCTCGTCCGCCGGCGGCTCGCCCGTGAGCTGCGTGGTGGGATCCACGGTGCTTGCCGTGCTGGACGAGGACGGGTTGCAGGAGAACGCGCTAGTGGTTGGCGAGTTGCTTGCATCTGGTTTGCGCGAACTAGCGCTGCGGCATCCACGTCTAGGCGCGGTGCACGGCATGGGGCTGTACTTGGGGGTGGAGGTGATTGTGGGGCCGGAGTCTCCGGACGCGGACGGCGCTCGCGAGATCTGCGACGCCCTGTTGGACGAGGGCGTGATTGTGCAGCCAACGGGGGACCACAAGAGCGTGCTCAAGATCAAGCCGCCGCTCACCTTGGACGAGGCCGCGGTTGGGCGGTTCCTTGCGGCGTTGGACCACGTGCTCACCATGGCCGACGCGCGGAGCCGGTTGTAGCTGGCTTTGGGCCTGGGCGCGGCCCTGCCTGCGCGCGGCCCTGCTCGGGCGCGGCCCTGCCTGCGCGTCCTATGGGGCGCTAGCGACGCGTTTTGAACCATGCGCCGCTCGTAAAGGGCGCTCATGGCGGGTTGGGGGGGGGCTTGGAGCGGGTGACGGGAATCGAACCCGCGTGATCAGTTTGGAAGACTGAGGCTCTACCATTGAGCTACACCCGCACGGCCGCTTGCACGGCGCGTACTAGAGTAGCCGAGCCTGGAAGTCGCGGGAAGCACGGGGTGTAGCGCAGCTTGGTAGCGCATCTGCTTTGGGAGCAGAGGGTCGCAGGTTCAAATCCTGTCACCCCGACGTGTGAAATACCTGGTACCTGACGGATTTGGGGGGATCCGGCGGGCGCCAGCCCTGGTTTAGAACTCCACCCGCACCACGCGCCGTCGTTTGGACGGCGTGTGCACCACCTCAAATCCCGCGGCCTCGAACGCGCCCAGGGACCCCACAAACAGCTCGCCCCACGTGATCATGATCCCGGGCACGCTGACGATGGGGTAGCCCTCCAAAACCTCGGCGCCCTGCTCGCGCGCGTATGGCACGGTCGCTGCGCACAGGTCATAAGTGAGGTGCTCTCCCTGGAACTCTTTGCGCACACGGAAGCACGTCACGGCCCAAATGTCCGGATCCTCGCGGTCCTGCTCGGGCCGCCCCTTCCACAGCGTTGCGGTGGGTTGGTTGATGAGGAAGATCCGGTAGAACGGCCGCGGCTCCACGGCCACCCAGCCCGCTGGCTCACCGTCTACGTAGGCGACGAGGCCGGAAGTCTGCTCAGCGTCGGGCACCCCGCAGTGTGTCTGCTGGCGCAAAGCTTCCGCCCGCGCCTCCCATGGCTGCGGCGCGTAGCCCGCCTGGCCCATTTTGTAGCGCTGGCACTGGCACCGGTGCGGGTACCCGCGCTCGCCAAAGATCGCCTGCAGGTCCTCCCAGGACGCCTCGTTGGCCGGTACTACCTGTGTAACCATGGAGCCACGCTACGCCTCAACATTCGGCCCGACGCTGTGGCTGGCTGGGTTACACCACCTCGCCTGCGGTGATGGCTTGGGCTTCCTCCAACGCGCCGTCGTGCACGTGGTCCACGCGCGCGAGGAGGGAGCGCGAGGCGTAGACCACGGCCGATGCCGCGAGCACGGCTACTGCGGCCACCGCGTAGGGGAGCCAATCGCCCGCGCGGCTGGCAAGCCAGGCCGCAAGCGGGGGAGCTGCCGCGCCACCAATGAAGCGCACTCCCGAGTACGCAGAGGACGCCACGGTGCGCGGTAAGTCGGTGGCGCCCATCACGGACTCCGTCAGCACCGTGTTAAGCACACCAAGCAGCAAGCCGCCAATGACGATGCACGCCACCAAAGCGGGCGGGGATTCCACGACGAGCGCCGTGACACCAAGCAACACGGCCAAGGCCACGAGCGTCCAGGTGAGCACCAGTGTGCGCGGCGCGCGTGCCGTGAGCAGCGGCGCCACCCACACGCTCGTGATCGCGAGGCCAATGCCCCACGCGCAGAACGTCAAGCCCAGCCCAATGGCGGAGAAGCCTAGCGGGAACGGCGAATAGGCCAGCAGCACAAAGAAGCCGATGTTGTACAACAGCGCCGCGATGGCGAGCCGTCGCAATGGCGCGACCTTGAGCGCCGTGAAGGATGCACCCAATGACACTCGCGAGCGAGGAACCGGGTCCTGCTTCAGCAGCACCAACAGTGCAATGAATGCGATTGCCATGAGCGCCGCCGTGCCAAAGAAGGGCGCGCGCCAGCTCACGGAACCGAGTAGACCGCCGAGGAGCGGGCCTATCGCGATGCCCAGGCCCAGTGAGGCCTCGTACATGACGATCGCGGCCTCGGAGCCGCCAACGGCGGAGCCCACAATCGTTGCCAGCGCCGTGGAGATGAAGAGCGCATTGCCCAAACCCCAGCCGGCGCGCAGACCGATGATCTCGCCCACGGAATCGGACGCCCCCGCCAAGGTGGCGAAGAGCACCACCAGCGCGAGGCCCACGAGCAGCGTCTTGCGCGCTCCGATGCGCCCGGACACCCAGCTGGTGAAGAACATCATCACGCCCGTGACGGCTAAGTAGCTCGTGAAGAGCATCTCCGCCTGCGCGGGCGAGGCGCCCAGATCATGGCTGATAGCAGGCAGGATAGGGTCCACTAGGCCGATGCCCATGAAGGCAACTACGCACGCAAAGGCCACCGCCCAGACGGTCTTTGGCTGCCCCTTGAGTGCGTTCACGCCTGCACCGCCGACGCTGTGGCAAGCAGTTGCGCTGTGTGCTCCAGCGCGCGCCAATCGTCTTGGCTCAGGTTCGAGAACAGGGGGGCGATGGCGCCGCCCAATTCCGCCTTCCAATCCGAAAGTGCCTCGCTGCCGCTGGCGGTGATGGCGAGCACGGTGGCGCGCGCATCGTGGGGGTCACTCATGCGGGTGACGAGGCCCTGGGCTTCAAGCGCGGGCACAAACTGGGTGATCGCTGGCTGCGAGATGCGCAACTCGGCGGCGACGGCGCCGATGCGCTGGGGGCCGTCGGCCTCGAGCACGGAGAGGATGCGCCATTGGCTCGCCGGCGTGGTGTTGCCGGAGGCTTTGGCGGCTATCCGCGTGAGGCGATTGGTAGAGGCAATGAGGTCTACGAGAAGCCGTCGCTGGTTGCTATCCATAAGTGAATTATATAACTGACTTATGAATGTGGCAACGCGCATCCTGTGAGGACGTCAGGCCGCTGATGGGGCCAGATTCCGGCCGGATGTCCTCCTGCGGCGC
>CAYMRO010000029.1:0-4992 GCA_964392875.1 uncultured Demequinaceae bacterium | reverse complement strand
CCCGCTCGCGATACATCCGCGTCACAGTGAGCACCCCAAGAATCAGCACGGCGGGCACCACAATTGCCACGCGCATGCTCGAGGCATCCGCGATGACCCCCGCTGCGGCGGAACCGATCACCACACCCACGTAGTTGAAGAGGTTGAGTCGCGCAACGATCTCGTCGATCTGCTCGGGCGCCAAATCGCCAGCCGCCGCAAACGTCAGCGGCGCGATGACACCCAAGCCCAGCCCGGTGACGGCAAAGCCAACCACCGCGAGCCACGCAGCAGGAGCCACCGCGGCCAGCAGCAAGCCTGCGGTAGCAAGCAACACCGCGAAGGTGATGACCACAACGCGCCCTACGGCGGCGACGAGCCGGTCGCCAACCAAGCGCGCAACGAGTACAGCTCCTTGGTAGGCGGCGTATCCAAGCGGCACCACCACCGCCGCGGCCATGAGGGTGTCCTCGAGATATACCGAACTCCACGTGCTGACGAGCCCGTCGCCAACGTAAACCACGGCGATTACCAGCCCAAACAGCGTCAAGCCGCGCCATGGGAGGGGAGCCTTGGCAGCGTCGGGCACTCCCTGTTCTGGGTCACGAGCCAGCCCACGCCGCAAGCCCGGCAGCACGCTCAACGCAACCACGGCGCCAACCAGGAAGGCCGTTTCAAACGGCAATCCCGAACCATTGATTCCGGCAACCAGGAGCGCGCCAACTATTGCGGCGGCGGTCTGGAACGCGTAGAACATCGTGATGATGGAGCGGCCGTACGCGCGTTGGATTGTGAGCGCCTGCATGCCGTTGCCGGCGTCGCCAAGGCCAACTCCCAGGCCAAACAGCGCGTAGACGGGGAACAGCGCGGCATACGGCAGCGAGATCATCGCGAGCAGCACCGCCACGGCCTGGATCGCGAAGGCCGGGAGGAGCAGGGACGCAGAGCCGCGACGCAGCGCCAGAGATCCGCCCAAGAGCGAGCCCGCCGCCGCGAATACCAGCACTGACAGCACCACCAGAGAGACTTCGGTGTCGCCAATGCCGGTGCGGTCCTCGAGGCCAGGGAGGTTGGTGAGCACCACTGCCTGCATGAGGCCCTGCACGGCGAACGCAACCGTGGCCCACGTGCGTGCGCGTGTAAGCACGGCGTTGACCATTGCTGCCTCCTTGGGTGAAAACGTGGGCTCACTCTAGCGGCGCCATGCGGGTAGAATCGCCGGGTTCCCCGCCGCGCGCGGGCCCAACCCAGCATCAGGAGTAGCAGTGACCAGCGCCCTCGAAAAGATCGACGACACCACCGTCAAGCTGACGGTGACCCTCACCGAAGCGGACATCGCGCCCATGATGCACCACGCGTACGAGCACGTGGGCTCGCAGGTGCAGATTCCTGGCTTCCGCAAGGGCAAGGTGCCGCCAAAGATCCTCGAGCAGCGTGTTGGCAAGGGCGCCATCATCGAGCACGCCGTCAACGACGGCCTGCCCACGTGGTACTCGGAGGCCGTGCAGGAGCAGGGCTTGCGCCCCTACGGCCAGCCTGAGGTTGAGGTGCTCAGCATCCCCGGCGTTGACGACGAAGGTCTCGAGTTTGTGGCCACCGTTGAGGTGCGCCCGGAGGTCACGCTTCCCGCCGCCGACTCTCTCACCATCACCGTTGCGCCCGCGGAGGTCAGCGAAGAGGACGTGGACGCTCGCCTGACCGCGCTGCGCGAGCGCTTTGGCACCCTCACGGGCGTTGACCGCCCCGCGGCCGAGGGTGACTTTGTGACCCTGGACCTTGCCGCCACCGTTGACGGCGTAGACGTTGACGCGGTGCAAGGCACCTCCTACCAGGTGGGTCAGGGCAACATGCTCGAGGGCCTCGACGACGTCCTCATTGGCCTCAGCGCCGGTGAAGAGACCACCTACGAGGGCCCCCTCGCCGCCGGCGACCACGCTGGTGAGACGGCCACCATCACCGTCAAGGTGACGGCGGTCAAGGAACGGCAATTGCCCGACGCTGACGACGACTTTGCGCAGCTGGCCAGTGAGTTCGACACGGTTGGGGAACTGCGCGAGGACCTGCGCGAGCAGGCGGCACGCATCAAGACCAACAACCAGGCGATGGAGGCGCGCGAGAAGCTGCTCGTTGCGCTCACCGACGCCACAGACTTTGAACTGCCCAAGAAGGTCATTGAGGCGGAGGTGCACAACCACCTCGAGAGCGAGAGCCGCCTCGAAGACGACGAGCACCGTGCTGAGGTGACGGAAGAGGCAAGCAAGGCGCTGCGCGTGCAGATTCTGCTTGACCAGCTCGCTGACGATTTTGAGATTGAGGTTGAGCAGTCCGAGCTCCTGGACTATCTGCTCAACGCTTCTCGCCAGTACAACGCGGACCCTGCTGACTTCATCGAGCAGGTGGAGAAGGCCGGTCAGATCCCCGCGATGGTTGCCGAGGTGGCGCGCTCAAAGGCCACCGCCTACGCGCTGCGCCGCGCCACCGTCAAGGACGAGGCGGGCAAGGCGGTTGACCTCACGCCCGTCATCGGGACGCTTGAAGACGAGGCGGCGCCCGCTGAGGACGCCGTCACCGAAGAGTAGGGCTGGAGCCGGCCCTTACTGGAAGTCGCTGCTGCTCAGAATCACTATGAGGGCGATATAGGCGATGAAGCCCGCGAGGTAGGTATAGCCGATCGCCAGGCCGGCTATGCCAAACCCCTTCTTGTCGGCCTCGCCACGCTTGGCCGCAGCCAAGCCCAGGTGCCCAAAGACGATGGCTGGGATGAACGAAATGCACGTCACGAGCGCGCCGAGTCCACAGCCGAACGCAACCCAATTCATCCACGTCTTGGGTAGGACTGGCGCCCCGTAGTACCCCGGGGGTGGCGGCGGCGGATAGCCCGGCTGGGCGTACGCAGGCTGCGAGTAGCCCGCCGGCACCTGACCTGGTGCCTGACCTGGCACCTGACCTGGTGGGGGCGGCGGATACGCGGCGGGCGGTTGATACTGCGCAGGCATGGCCGTGGGAGCGGCTGCAGGTGGGGCCGGCGGAGGCACCGGCTGCGCGGTCGGTTGACTCGATGGCTCACCCTGCGACTTGCGCGGCGGTGCGAGAAACGGATCGTCGGTCATTGCTAGCCCCTCGAACGGTGACGGTGGTTGCGTGGCACGACTCTAGCGTCGGGCCGTTCTCCCAGTAGCGAAACCGAGCCCAAAAAGGCATAACTGGGCCCGCGCCGCGCGTTAAGGTCACACGTGACGAAAGGACGCCAAGTGAGTGACTTCACCGCCCGGGGCGAGGGGCCCAGCATGGGCCTCAACGACTCGATTTTCAACCGGTTGCTGCGCGAACGGATCATCTGGCTCGGCGATGAGGTGCGCGATGACAACGCGAACGCCATCTGCGCCCAGATGATGCTGCTTGCGGCAGAGGACCCGGACAAAGACATCTACCTGTACATCAACAGCCCCGGCGGCTCCATCACCGCGGGCATGGCGATCTACGACACGATGCAATACATCAAGCCGGACGTCGCCACAGTGGCCATGGGCATGGCGGCATCGATGGGCCAGTTCCTGCTGTCGTCGGGAGCGGCGGGCAAGCGCTACGCCACGCCGCACGCGCGAGTGATGATGCACCAGCCGTCCGGTGGCATCTTCGGTACTGCTACGGACATCCGCATCAACGCCGAGCTCATTGTGCACATGAAGAAGGTGCTCGCGGAACTGACTGCCGCGCAGACCGGCAAGTCCATTGAGCAGATCACCAAGGACGCGGACCGCGACCGCTGGTTCACCGCGCCAGAGGCGCTCGACTACGGCTTCGTTGACCAAGTGGTCAAGCACGCGGCCGACGCTGGCGACACTTCGCAGGGAGGCAACAAATGAGCGAGCTTTACCAGGCCATTCAGGCCGCAGGGCGTACGGCCGGGGGGCTCGCGGGCGGCATGCCGACCTCGCGCTACATCAACCCTCAGTTCGAAGAGCGCACGGCGTACGGCACCAAGATTCGGGACCCGTACTCCAAGCTCTTTGAAGACCGCATCGTGTTCCTCGGCGTGCAGATTGACGATGCCTCGGCAGACGACGTCATGGCGCAGCTGCTCGTGCTCGAGTCCCTTGACCCCGAGCGGGACATCACGCTGTACATCAACTCGCCCGGTGGCTCTCAGACCGCGCTGACCGCGATGTACGACACCATGCAATACGTCAAGCCGCACATCCAGACGGTCTGCCTTGGGCAGGCGGCCTCCGCAGCCGCCGTGCTGCTCGCCGCCGGCTCGCCGGGCAAGCGGCTCGCGCTGCCCAACGCGCGGGTGATGATTCACCAGCCGCGCATCTCCGAGGGCTCGCGTGCGCAGGCCTCGGACATCGAGATCTACGCGGAAGAGATTCTGCGGATGCGTGAGTGGCTTGAGAACACGCTCGCGTTCCACACAGGTCAGACTCCGGAAAAGGTGCGCGAGGACATCGAGCGGGACACGTTCCTCTCGGCCGCCCAGGCTAAGGAATACGGCCTGGTAGACGAGGTGCTCGAGTCTCGCAAGGGTGCTGCAACGGTCAAGCCTGTCGCCTGACCCGAGCGATCTCAAGGGTGAGGGGCGGCGCGTCGCCAAGCCAGCGTCGGGCCCCCTCGCTACCCTTGTTATAGACGGGAAGGAACCTCCATGGCGCGACCAGCCGACAGCGGCGATCTGCTGAAGTGCACTTTCTGCGGCAAAACGCAGAAGCAAGTGCGCAAACTGATCGCTGGCCCCGCCGTGTACATCTGCGACGAGTGCATTGGACTCTGCAACGAGATTCTCGACGAGGAGCTCGCTGAAGCGGTTGAGCAGGAGTTCGTTGAGGTTCCCAAGCCGCGCGAGATCTTCTCGTTCCTCGAGCAGTACATCGTGGGGCAAGAATCCGCCAAGCGTGCGCTGTCCGTGGCGGTTTACAACCACTACAAGCGCGTGCGCGCGAGCGAGACCAAGCCGCGCGGCGACGAAGAGACGGTGGACATCGCCAAGTCCAATGTGCTGTTCATTGGACCAAC
>CAYMRO010000028.1:0-13829 GCA_964392875.1 uncultured Demequinaceae bacterium | reverse complement strand
CTGGAACCGACGCTCGAGCGCGGCGTCCTTCTCGATGTGCTTGCGGTACTCATCAAGCGTGGTGGCGCCGATGGTCTGCAGCTCGCCTCGCGCCAGCATGGGCTTGAGGATCGAGGCCGCGTCAATGGCGCCTTCGGCGGCACCCGCACCAACCAGGGTGTGGATCTCGTCGATGAACAGGATGATGTCGCCGCGAGTGCGGATCTCCTTGAGCACCTTCTTGAGGCGCTCCTCGAAGTCACCGCGGTAGCGAGAGCCGGCAACGAGCGATCCCAGGTCAAGCGTGTAGAGGTGCTTGTCCTTGAGCGTCTCCGGCACGTCGCCGCGCACAATCGCCTGGGCGAGGCCCTCAACCACGGCGGTCTTGCCAACGCCAGGCTCACCTATCAGCACGGGGTTGTTCTTGGTGCGGCGGCTCAGCACCTGCATCACGCGCTCCATGATGAGCTCGCGCCCAACCACGGGGTCAAGCTTGCCCTCGCGCGCGGCCTGCGTGTAGTTGCGGCCAAACTGGTCAAGGACGGTGGAGCCGGCCGGCGTGCCCTCCTGCGGGCCGCCCCCAGAGTTCGCGGGCTCCTTGTTCTCGTACCCGGAGAGCAGCTGAATGACTTGCTGGCGCACCGACGAGAGGTCCGCGCCAAGCTTGCCGAGCACCTGGGCGGCAACGCCTTCACCCTCGCGGATGAGGCCAAGCAGGATGTGTTCCGTGCCGATGTAGTTGCGGCCAAGCTGCAGCGCCTCGCGCAGAGACAGCTCGAGCACCTTCTTAGCGCGCGGCGTAAAGGGGATGTGGCCGGAGGGTGCGTGCGATCCCTCACCGATGATCTCCTGCACCTGCTCGCGCACGGCGTTGAGGGAGATGTCCATGGACTCCAGCGCCTTTGCGGCAACGCCTTCGCCCTCGCGAACCAGACCAAGCAGGATGTGCTCCGTGCCGATGTAGTTGTGGTTGAGCATGCGCGCTTCTTCTTGCGCGAGCACCACTACACGGCGGGCCCTGTCGGTAAAACGTTCGAACATGTCAAACCTCCCTCAATCGCGGGTACACAGTCGAGCGATTGCAACCAGGCTAACGAGGCCTTTCGCACACTCATGCCCATGTTCGCCAGCGGCGTGACAAGTGTTACCTGGCCGACACTTCATTTATCGGCACCCTGAGCGCCCAACATCATCCCAAGACGGCCCGACGCGGTGGCTGGCTTGCCCTTGACATATCGACTGTCGTTGCATATCGTTTGTCGATAACAACGTTTATCGATACGGAGGGCGTCATGTCTGAACCCATCACTCCTGACCGCGACGACCGGCTCGCGCTCTGGATATCCGTGGGCATCGCCGCAGTGGGCGCGGTCACCACCATCGTCAACACCGTGAGCAGGCTCACCGAGGTAGCTCCCGGCCACGACATTCCGGTGCGAGTTCCGCTCCACTCGGTCAGCGCCGACCTGCCGCTTGGCCCCAATGGGGCCGCCGTGACCGCGGCCGTCGACACCGCAACCGTCACGGTCGCCGATCCGTCCCCGGCCACCCTCGTCGCGTTGTGGGCGGAGCCCATCTGGGTGTGCGCCACCGTGCTCGCGGGGCTGGCCGTGGCCGCGCTGTTCTTCCTGATGGTTGCGCGTGGGCAGCTCTTCACGCGCGGAGGCTCGCGCCTAGCGCTCGCGGGTGGCTTGGTCGTGGCCGCTGGCTGGCTGGGCTCCACGCTCCTCACGAATATGACCACCAGCGGCGCGCTTGCTGCGATCAGCGACCAAACCTACGAGTCCATCACTTTCACCGTCTCGCTGGTGCCCGTCCTCGCCATCCTGTTGCTGGGGGGCCTGGGTGCCGCATTGAAGATTGGTGAGCGTCTCCAGCGGGAGACGGAGGGGCTCGTATGAGCCCCGCAGATGACGACTCCACGGGCATCCACTGCCGCCTCGACGAGCTCCTCGCGGAGCGCGGCATGACCCTCGCGGCGCTGAGTGAGGCGGTGGGGGTTTCCGTGGTGAACCTGTCCGTGCTCAAGAACGATCGCGCACGTGCCATCCGCTACTCGACGCTCTCTGCCGTCTGCCGCGCACTTGAGTGCGAAGTGGGAGACCTCCTGGTGAGAGCCGCCTAAGCCTCAAGCACAATGGTGACGGGACCGTCATTCACGAGCGACACGGCCATGTCCGCGCCAAAGACTCCCGTTCCCACCTCGAGCCCGCGCGCACGCAGTGAAGACACCACCGCCGCGACCAGCGGCTCCGCAACCGGCCCCGGAGCCGCTGCGTTCCAGGTGGGACGGCGGCCCTTGCGGGTGTCCGCATAGAGCGTGAACTGGGACACCACAATCACCGGGGCGCCGGCGTCGAGAGCCGAAGCCTCTCCGTCCAGGATCCGTAGGTCAGCTATTTTGCGCGCAATCGTCTCCGCGGTCTCCACCGAATCGTCATGCGTCACCCCAACGAGCGCCACGATCCCCTGCCGCGCAAAGCTCGCCACCACTTCGCCGTCCACCACAACGGATGCGGACAACGCCCGCTGCAACACCGCTCTCATATGCGGCCCAACCGCTACCAGCCGCCGCGATTATCGCTTGGTCGCGAGGAGCCGGGCCGGTGCACTGACTTGAGCGCGGGGAGCACATCCACGAAGAACACGAGGGCGCCAGCCGAGGCCGCGGTCCAGAAGAGGAAGCCCATGCCGAACCCGAACGCAGGCGGCAGGCCAAGGAACGCCAACACGGTTGCGCCCGCGGTGATTGCCAGCCAGAACGTCCGCGTGCGCTTGCCTGCCGCTGTGTATGCGCCCGCGGGATAGCGAAATGCCTGGATGAGCGCCCACGCCGCCGCCGCAAAGACGGCAATCGCAATGGCGAACAGGAGAAACGTCTGCAGCGAACCGATCATGCCGCTACTTTACGGAAGTCACGCGAGCGCGGGCGGCAGCACGGTGAGACCCTCCGCGCGTCCAGCGGGTGCCAGGCGGCGGTCCCAAGCGGCGAGCACGGGGTTGGCATCACGCAACAGCAGGGCCGACGCTAGGTGCAGTGCGTCTCCGGCACGCAGCGGGCGGCGGTCGGCGAGGTCGGCGGCGTGGGCAGCGAGCGCGGCCGTCACCTCCACTTTCGCCAAGCCCGGCCACAGCTCCTTCCACCGATCGCGAGCGGCCGCGGCGGGAGCGGCGTCGATGCGCCCAATGCGCTCGGCGGCGGCCAAAACCGACTTGACCTCAACGTCGGCTATGCGCGAGGTGACCACGGCGTCGGCCCGTTCCCACAGGGCCACCGCCAAAGGCGAGCCGGTCTCCAGGACCAGCAACTTCACAAGCGCGGAAGTGTCGAAATAGACGAGTGTCATCTGCTACCTGCGCAGCCGGCCGAGCAGGCTGGACAGCGCGTCCTTGGCGGCCTCCGCTTGCGGCAGGCGCGGCACGGCGCGGTCCTCTGCGGGCGGCGTGATGAGGCCGTCGTGGATGAGGGAGGCGAGAAGGTCATCACCTGCGGCGGAGCCGATGCGGGCGATGGGTGCGCCATCTTCCGTCACCACAACACTCTTGCCGTTCTTCACGGCGGCGAGAGCGGCGTTGACGTCCTTGCGCAATTCGGAGACGGTTATTTCCACATCCCCACCCTACGCTGGCGAACCGCTACTCCGGCAGATCTCCGCCATCTGCCGCGCAGCCGCGTCCCATGAGCAGCCCCTTCATGGTTGGCCCAGGCGGCGGCGGCCGGTCAACGGAGAAGCCCGAGGGATCAACGATGGGCTCCTGAGTGGCGGAGATGGCACCGCCATCAGATGCCGCAAGCAGCGTTGCGGACGGGTCCACGTTGCGCTTCACGAGCGCCAAGGCGATAGGCCCGTCTTCGCGGTCGCGCGCCACCGACGTGATGTAGCCGGCCGGAGCGTCGGAGCCAAGAATGCTGAGCGAGGCGCCCGCGACCGGCAGCATGTGCTGCGAGCCGTCGAGGTACAGATAGGTGAGCCTGCGCGGCGGCCGGCCAACGTTGTGGACCTTCGCGACCGTCTCTTGGCCGCGATAGCAGCCCTTATGCAAGTGGACCGCAGTGCGCAGCCAGTCGTACTCGTGCGGCAGGGAGTGATCGTCAACTTCCGTTGCGGCGCGCGGGCGGTGTGCGGCCACGCGCTCGGCCTCGCTCGCCCACGTGCCCGCGAGCGCCCAGCCGGCGTCCAGACGGGCATCCACTTCTGCCTCGAGCGATGCGCGCGGCACCAGCACGAGCCGCCAGTTGCGGACCCGGCCCGCCTGCCCCACGCTGTAAGACGTTCCGCCAGTGCTTACCTCTGGCCATGGGTCCAGCCACGTAACGGGCTCACCCTCGGCAGCGGGCCGGGCCACGGCCTCGCCCAGCGCGGCCCAGTCTGCGGTGACGTCGGCCACCTCTACTCGCAGCATGAAGCGCATGCGGTCAAGGAACGCGGCCAACACGGGAGCGGTCTCGGTGATGAGCCACGCGGCCTCGCCGTCATCAACTAGCGACACCACATGCTCAATGCGGCCTTGCGGCGAGAGGATCATGAACTCGGTTGAGACCCCCGGCGCTAAACCCGCAACCTCTTGCGAGCACAGCGAGTTGAGCCACGTGAGGCGGTCTGGGCCGGTGACGGTGACCACGCCCAAGTGGGACTGGTCCACCACCGCACGCCCCTGTTGCAAAGCCAACTGCTCGCTAACGGGATCGCCATAGTGCCAAGCGACGCCAGCGTCGGGCCCGGCACCGGCTACGGCGCCAGGGCGCGAGAGAAGAGGAGAGTCCACAACGGATGAACGAAGGTCAGTCATGGGTGATTCCCGCCTCCTCAACCCGCGACAGGCGGCCGGACGCGTAGGACTGCAATTCATGCCCAAACGCCGCGAGGTCCAGCGCCCACATGAGCTCTCCGTTGACGAGTCCGTAGAGCCGCGTGGCGCCGGCAACCTCTGGAGCGGAGGCGGTGCGCGCCATGAGATCGGTCCCCAGGTCGATGCGGCCGTTCCCCACCGCGCCAACGTAGACGGACACAAAGCCCGCGGCATCGGTGAGGATGACCTCGAGCGGATGCTGGAAGTCCTTCAGCTCAACATCGGTGGGGGCCGTGGGCGCAACCCGCCAGAAGCCAGACTCAACTGACCAGACCTGGCCATCCTCGCCGTCGGGCCCCATGAGGCTTATCGCCGAGCGGTACTCGAGGTATGGGCCGCCGTCGTGGGTGAAATCCACGCGCTGGCGAAAGTCTGCTGTGGGCACGTCCGGATATGCGAGCACCCCGGAGCCTTCCCACGCGCCAACGAGCCACGCTAGGGGGTACACCTCCGGCGCAAGGTCATCGGGGATGACAAACGTCACCGCTTGGGAGCCTTGACCATGCGCCATGCGGCCATGCCACACACCCACGCGGTAGCAAGGAAGGCAACGATCGCGAGAATGGTGAAGGTGAGTTCCACGGGTGTCATGATGTTTCGATTGTAGGCGCCGTGGCGGGGGATTGGGGTCAGTAGACCAAGGCCGTGGCGCCCGGGTTGAGCGCCTCCTCAACAAAAGTGGCGGCTCCGGCGATGCGGGCGCCCGGAATCAGCTGCGCTTCGGTGATATCGCGCCTCGCCGCACACTGCGCACACACCGTAATAGTGCCCGACGCCGTGACCGCCTCGCGCAACACGGACAGGTTGGGCGAGTGGTCCAGTTGGGCATCCGGGGTGGCTGCCACGGCGTGCCACACGGCGTCTCCGGTGAGCCACAGGCTCACCTCGTTGCCGGACGCGGCTGCGGTGGCGGCCACCGTGAACGCTTGGAAGAGCGTCTCTGGGCGCTCGAGCCCCCACGTGCACTTGATGACTACGGCAGGCATCGAGTGATCCCCAGTGCTACGCGGCGCGCGTGGTGGCGCGCTTCAGGAGCAGGTAGATCTCGCAGCCAAGGCAGAAGCCCAGCACCGCGTTGAGGAAGGAGGCCACCACTAAGAAGGCCATGAAGACGTAGAAGCCTGCGGGAATGTCCAGCACCCCAAACAGCACCGCAAGCAGCGAGAAGGCGAGCCCCATCTGTTGCGCAAAGCGCGGAGGGCGGAACGACTCGGTCTCGCTGGGCGGGCCAATGCGCGGGCGGATCGCCTTGCGGAAGATCAGGCTTTGGAGCGTCTTCTGCGGGCCAACAGTTGCGCCCGGCAAGAACAACAGCACCAGAACCGCGGCCGCGATGATGCCGGCGGGGGTGGATCCAAGGACAAGCGCGATGATCGAGATCACGAGCGTCACGGCTGCGCCAAAGCGGTAGCCGCGAGGATCGATCTGGAGGTCCTTGGGTTGTGCAGCCGCAGTCCCGGCGCCCCCGGCGTCCTCAGTCATACTTCCTCCATAGGGATTTGTTAAATAGCGTACTCGGTTGGCGGGGGAGCCTCCGCGAGGGCCTCGCGAGCCTGCGCCTCGCTCGGGGCACCGTCCATGCGAGCCACCACCACGCCGTCGGAATCAAGCACCAAGGTGGTGGGCGTGCGCATGATGCTGAGTTCGCGAGCCAAATCCAGGCGCTCGGCGGCGTCTATCTCAATGTGAACCACGTGGGGCTGCTCCGCCGCAACGCGCTGCAACAGGAGTGCCGTTGGTGGGCACTTGGCGCACATGGGAGTGGAGAACTGCACGAACGTGGCGCGGCCGCCACGCGGTGCACCCAACGTGGTGGGAGTGAGTGCGCCGGGCCGTTCCACGCGGTGGACCACACCCTGACGCCCTTGCCACCACCTGTACGCAAGCGTGGCCGCTCCAAGCAGCACGGCAATCGCGAGGAGCCGAATCAACATGAGGTGGTCCGTTCAGCCAATGAGCAGGCGCCCGGCGATGTACACGAGCGCGCCAGCAACCAGAACGGGAGCCACACCGGCTGCTATTCCCGGCCACCAGCCCCGGGGGCGCGGCTCGCGCCGGTAGAGCTCCTGGATCAGCACCGCAGCAACAGCGCACACCAAGCCGATCAAGAGTCCCGCGTACCAGGGAAGATCGGGGAAGAACCAGCCCATCACGCCGCCAGTGGTCGCTCCCAGCGCGAGCGCGCTGAGGGTGTTTACCGTGGGATGGGTAGTCATGACCGACGCGATTGCCGCCACCGCGAGTGCGGCACCTCCGCACACCACCAGATCCTCCGCACCGTTGGTGCGGGCAACGGCCACCCACGCGGTGCCGGACGCAACGATGGCCCCGCCGGCGGCCGTGGCGGAGACATAGGTGACGGCGCGGCCACGGACGGTGGGGAAGAACACCTCGGCGGCGAGGGCGGCAATCGTCACCACCGCAACGGCCACCGTCATGTAGCGCAAGTAAGGAGCGGTGCGGCCAAGGACCACGGCCACGAGTGCCAAGACGCCGCCGCCGATCACGATGAAGGTGGTGACGCGGGGGCGTGTGACGCGCATGAGATTGGGGAAGCCGATGGCCGTGGCCACGATGCACGCGAGCACACCAGCGGCGAGGTACCTGGTACCCAGGTATCCAGTCACGGCGACTACCGCGGCGGCGACGGCGGTGATCGTCGCGCGGGTCGACGGAATCATGGGGGCTAGTCTCCCACGAGCCGCGCCGGTACAGTGATGCCCAACCGGAGGTGTTGATGGCCGACCTACTCGTGCTCACCCCCGCTCACGCTGGGGCCGATGATGTACTGCCCGCGCTCGCCCTTTTGTCGCATCGCACCCGGGTAGTGGCGCCAGTTCCGTCGGCCATGCTCGACGCTATGGATGCGGACGTGCTCATCGTTGACGCCCGCACGGATCTGGCCGAGGCCCGCAACAATTGCCGCCTGGTGCAAGTCACGGGAGTGACCGTTCCGCTGCTGTTGGTGTTGCGCGATGGTGGCATGTCCATCGTGAATTCCGACTGGGGCGCGGACGACGTAGTGATGGCGGATGCCTCACCTGCGGAGGTGGAGGCGCGGATCAGGCTCCTCATTGCCAGGGCGCGAGCGGAAGACCCGCTGGACAAGATGTCCGAGTTTTCCTCGGGCGAGCTCACGGTTGACGTTGGCGGCTATACCGCGCGGCTCAAGGGTGTTCCCCTTGACCTCACTTACAAGGAGTTTGAACTCCTCAAGTACCTCATGCAGCACCCGGGCCGCGTCTACACGCGTGACCAGCTGCTCCAAGAGGTGTGGGGCTTTGACTACTACGGCGGCACCCGAACCGTTGACGTGCACGTGCGTCGCTTGCGCGCCAAGTTGGGCGCGGAGCACGAGCAGCTCATCGGCACCGTCCGCAATGTTGGCTACCGTTTTGACCCGCCCACCCAGCGGGCTGCCATTGCGCAATCCGTAGACGCCTGACGTAGGCTCAAATCCTGTGGCGCGCCGTTTTCTGTTTGGACTGCCCAGCGACTCCACCGAACGCACCATCGCGGGAGTGCTGCGCACGGAGCGCGCGGGCGGCATCATGTTGTTGCTGGGCGCCGTTGTGGCGCTGCTGTGGGCCAATTCGCGGTGGTCGGCGTCCTACGAGTCCGTTAGCGAGTTCACCTTTGGGCCGGAGTCGCTCCACCTGCACCTGAGCGTTGCCACGTGGGCAACCGACGGCCTGCTCGCAATCTTCTTCTTTGTCATTGGCCTGGAACTCAAGCGCGAGTTGGTGGTTGGAGAACTGCGCAGCCCCGCCACCGCCGTGGTCCCTGCTGTTGCTGCCGTTGGCGGGATGGTGGCGCCCGCCCTCATCTATGTGGTGGTGAACCTGGTCCGTACCGGCGGCTCGCTCTCCGGCTGGGCGGTGCCAACAGCAACGGACATTGCGTTCGCGATGGCCGTGCTCGCCATTGTTGGCAGGGGCCTCCCCACGGCGCTACGTGCTTTCTTGCTGACGCTTGCTGTGGTGGACGATCTCTTGGCGATCGTGGTGATCGCCATCTTCTTCACGGCAGACGTGTCGTTGCCATGGCTCGCGGCCTCGGCGGTGTGCGTCATTGTGTTTGGACAGCTGGCGCGCCGGGGCTTCACGCGGTGGTGGGCATTAGCGCCGCTCGCCCTTGGCGCGTGGGCGTTCATGCACGCAAGCGGTGTGCACGCCACCATCGCGGGAGTGGCGCTGGGACTGGTTGTGCCCGCGGTTGCGCTGAAGGGTCAGAAGGAGGCGCTCACCGAAAAGTGGGAGCATCTGTGGCGGCCCATTTCGTCCGGCTTCGCCGTCCCTGTGTTCGCGCTCTTCGCTGCGGGCATCCCGCTGTCTGCCGCCGCATTGACCACCGCGCTGCACGATCCCGTGGCCCAGGGAGTGGCGCTGGGCCTCGTGATCGGCAAGCCCCTTGGGATCCTCGTCGCGACCTTCCTCGTCGCTACGTTCACGCGCGCCACGCTGGACCCCGGCCTCTCGTGGTGGGACATCGCGTCCATCGGGGCGCTCGCGGGCATTGGCTTCACCGTGTCGCTGCTCATAGCCCAATTGGCGTTCAGCGACGCGGAGACGGACGTAGTCACCATGGCGATCCTCATTGGATCTGTGGTCGCGGCCGTGATCGGCGGTGCGATGCTGGCGTGGAGGTCAAAGGTGCATCGTCGCGCGGCGGCGCTCGGCTAGTCCGCAACCCCAATCCGCGGGCACAGCGCGGCGATCTCGCAATTGCCGCAGTCAGGCTTGCGCGCGGTGCAACGCCGCCGCCCATGGAAGATGATGCGATGCGACCACAGTGTCCATTCGCGCCGCTCAATGAGCGCCATGAGATCCCGCTCCACCGCCACCGGATCGTCGTTCACGGTGAGGCCCAGTCGCCGCGAGAGGCGCCCCATATGGGTGTCCACCGTGATACCCGGCACGCTAAACGCATTGCCCAGCACCACGTTTGCCGTCTTGCGCCCAACTCCCCGCAGCTTCACCAAATCCTCGAGCCGCCCCGGCACCTCGCCGCCATGCTTCAGCACCAAATCCGAACTCAACTCGAGAATCGAGCGCGCCTTGGCCCGGAAGAAACCCGTTGATCGGATGACCTCCTCCAAAGCCAACGGGTGCGCACCAACCATGGCCCTAGCGTCGGGCCACCTGGCAAACAAACCGGGCGTCACTTGGTTGACGCGCACATCCGTGCACTGCGCGCTCAAGACCGTGGCGACGAGCAGCTGGTAGGGCGTCTCGAAGTCGAGTTCGCAGTGAGCGTGGGGATAGACCTCGGCAAGGCGGCGGTTGATTGCCCTGGCCCTGCGCACTAGCCCGACGCTGGGGTCGCCACTTACCGTAGCGACAGTGAGGGTGCGGCGGGTTGCCATGCGCCAAGGCTAGTCGAGGCTACAGAACGGCCCAGGCGGCGCCGATAGACCGGATAGCAGTGGAGGCCATTCTCGGTGAGGGCCGCTGTGGGAAGGGGCGTGTGTGAACGTGGCGACAGCGGCGGGCGAGGTGGCGGAGCTGCGTCGCCAGCGCAGAGAACTACGGCGCGAACTCGCACGTGTGCGGTGGTGGCGCCGCCTCATCGCTGCCCGCCACGACCTGACCCTCGCCTCACTTACGCTGCCGGACACCATAGCCACCGACGACGGCGAAACCGCATGGCACGCGCTCGCGGCAGACGCGCCAACAGCGCTCGAGCTGGGCGGTGCCGTGTGGCCCGATGTCCACGACGTCACGGTGGCCGATCTTGACGTACTCGACGCGCTAGATACGCGCCTCGACGGGTACGAGAGGCGCCTTAGTGCCACTCTTGATACCGTGACCGCGCACATGGTTGATGCCATGGGCCGGGTCCACCAGGCACAGTGAGGGAGGCGAGATGGCGGAACTGACGCGAGATGTAACGCGCGAGGAGCAGCTGCTTCGCTCGGCGCCCCTCTTTGGCGGCATGGATATGGGCAGCGCACGCTCCCTCATGGAGAAGATGACGCGCCTCGATGTGTCCAAGGGCGACACCATCTTTAACGAAGGCGACGACGGCCACGCGCTGTACATCATCGTGCGCGGCAAGGTGAAGTTGGCTCGCACCGCGCGCGACGGCCGCGAGAACTTGCTGGGACTGCTTGGCGTGGGCGACATGCTGGGCGAGCTGTCCGTCTTTGACCCCGGGCCGCGCCTCGCGCGCGCTCACGCCGTGGAGGAGTCAACGGTCTACGAGCTTCCCAAGGATGTGCTCGACGAATGGCTTGACACCCACCTTGAGATGTCGCGCCCCATCATGCGCGCGCTCGCGCAGCGCATCCGGCGCACCTCGAACACCATGGCGGACCTCGTGTTCTCGGATGTTCCCGGCCGCGTGGCCAAGGCGATCCTCGACTTGGGCCACCGCTTTGGCCGCATGGAGCGTGGTCACATCATGGTGCGTCACGGGCTCACTCAGGAGGAGCTGGCGCAACTCGTTGGGGCGTCTCGCGAGACGGTCAACAAGGCGCTCGCGGACTTTGCCTCGCGAGGGTGGATCGACGTGCACATCGGCTCGGTAGAGGTCTACGAGCCGGACCGCCTGCGAGCCCGCTCGCGCTAGCCTCAGCGACCGCGCTGATCTCAGCGACCGCGCTGAGCGCCGTGTGAGGACCCTGCGCCGGTGTAGAGGCCTAGATCCGGCCTGATGCCCTCACAGCGCGCAAGTATCGCGTCAGCCGCGCAGGATCGCGACTATCTCGATCTCCACGGGCGCCCCGAGGGGCAGCGCGGCCACACCCACCGCGGAGCGGGCATGACGGCCGGCCTCACCAAAGACTTCGGCCACGAGCCCAGACGCGCCATTCACCACGGCGGGCTGCGCGGTGAAGCCCGGCGCCGAGGCCACATACCCCGTCACCCGCAACACACCCTCAATGGCGTCCAAACCGCCCGCGACCTGCGCCACAGCGGCGATCGCGTTGAGGGCCGCCACGCGCGCGCACTCGAGCGCGCGTTCTGGAGTCACGTCGCCTTCGCGCTGCCCTACGCTGCCCTGGGCAAGCAGGGCGCCATCAACAAGCGGCAACTGGCCCGAGCTGTAAACAAGGTCGCCATGGCGCTTAGCCGGCACATAGGTGCCCACGGGGCTGGCGACCTCCGGCAGTTCGAGTCCGAGCGCCGCGAGGCGCTCGCTGGCGGTCATGCCTGATCCTTGGGCCGCTTCAAGTACGCAACTAGGCCACCCGTCGGGCCGGCAACTACTTGCACCAGTTCCCAGCCGTCCTCACCCCACTGGTCCAAAATCTGCTTGGTAACATGTTCGATGAGCGGTACGGTCGCGTATTCCCACGTGGTTCTCATATCCAGAGCGTAACCCGCGGGCCGGGCAACGAATGTAGAGCCTCGTTCGTTGATAATCCCGATGCTCCCCAATAGCAGGTGAGGAACAAACTGATGGCAGGAAACCACAGGCCGCGCACGCGCGTGACCCTGGTGCAGTTCGTGACCGCATTGCTCATGTTTGCGGTCCTCTCTGTGATGGGCGGCGTGTTGGTCGCCGGGCTGTTTGTGCCCGTTGCGTCCGTTGCGTCCGACGGCGCCAAAGAGTCGTCCGATCTGTTCAACGAGCTGCCGGATTCCTTCCCTCAGACCGAACTTCCGCAACAGTCCAACATCTACGACCGCACGGGCAAGCACTTGCTCGCCACCTTCTTCTTGCAGAACCGCATTGTGGTACCGCTCGAGAAGATCTCGCCCTGGATCCAGAAGGCGAGCGTTGCGATCGAGGACAAGCGATTCTGGGAGCACAACGGCGTTGACGGCCAGGGCATCATGCGCGCCCTTTACACCAACCTGACCTCGTCTGACAGCCCCGGCGGCTCCACCCTCACCCAGCAGCTCATCAAGAACATCTTGCTGCAGAACGCGGTGCAGGCGAAGGACCCCGAGCTGGAGAAGGAAGCCACCGAAGTCTCCATTACCCGCAAGATCCGCGAATGGCGTTATGCCCTCGCCTATGAGGAGCGCGTAGACGCAACCTACGGCGACACGTGCACGGACGATCCCAAGGTGGATTGCGGCAAGGAACAGGTGCTTGAGCAGTACCTCAACATTGCTCAGTTTGGCTCCAACATCTACGGTGTGGAAGCGGCTGCCGGCGTCTACTTTGGCAAGCACGCTGCGGAGCTCAACGCGATCGAGGCCGCGACCATTGCGGGAATTACGCAGAACCCTTCGCGCTGGGACCCGCTCAAGCACCCGCAGGCCGCGCAGAAGCGCCGCAACGTGGTGCTCTACACGATGTACGAACAGGGCATGATCACCGAGGCCGAATTCAAAATCGCTCGCGCAACGCCCATAGCCAACACGCTGGACCCGCATCGCCCCAAGTACTCCTGCGCCGCAGCAGTAGAGGCCCCATTCTTCTGTGACTACGTCACCAAGGTCATCTCCAAGGATCCCGTTTTCAACACGGGCAACATCAAGGGTGCTGATTTGCTCCGCGAGGGTGGGCTCAAGATCATCACCACCCTGGACTTCACCAAGCAGAAGATCGCGAACCAAGAGCTCAACAAGTCGATGAAGTCCACGGACAAGAGCGGATGGGCCATGGCGCTCGTGTCGCTTGACCCCAAGAACGGCCAGATTCTGGCGATGTCGCAGAACCGCACCTTTGACCCCAGCGGCGATGAAAAGGGATCAACCACTATCAACTATGCGGTGGATCGCGATTGGGGTGGATCCCGCGGATTCTCGCCGGGCTCTACGTTCAAGCCCATCGTGCTAGCGGCGTGGCTCGAGAGCGGCCGGGCGCTCCAGCAGGTGGTCAACGGCAACAAGCGTGCGTACAAGCCTGACTCGTGGACCGCAGGGTGCCTCGGTAGCGACCCGTTCAAGGGCAACCACAAGCTCTGGACGCCTGGAAACGCTGAGGGTGAGGGCGGAGGACAGATGTCCGCCCTGCGTGCCACCACGTACTCCATCAACACGGCCTATGTGGCAATGGCCCACGAGCTGGACCTGTGCGACATCCGCGACGTGGGCGAGAAG
>CAYMRO010000027.1:0-14116 GCA_964392875.1 uncultured Demequinaceae bacterium | reverse complement strand
GTTGATCCGATCTCTCACGCCCCGCTAGACGTAGGGGCGAAGGAAAAGCACGCAAAAACCGACTAGACATCCTATGAAAGTGTCGCTAGAGTCACTTTCACTCAGCAAGGAGGCTGTTGGTGACCGAGCACATTCCGGTAAAGCAAGGGGCTTCTCAAGCGGCGTCCGCCGTAGCCCCAGCACCCGAGTCCAACGCCATTGCGAGCCCGGTACGCCTCAAGTCGCTAGGTGTCCTCCTTGGAACTTTGCGCATTGGTCCCGTGCTGATCCTGCTGCTGCTGGTGGCGATCATGTCACAGCTCTCCCCGGTGTTCATGACGGCCCAGAACGTGGGAAACGTCTTGGTGCAGAGCGCCGCGATCGCGATCCTGGCCATCGGTCAGTTGCTCGTGATTCTGACGCGCGGCATCGACCTCTCTGTGGGATCCACGCTGGCCCTCGCCTCGGTGGTGGGCGCCCTCGTCTACGCAGAAACAGGTGGCGGCGCGGCCACGATCATCGCAATGCTGCTCGCGGGACTATTCATCGGAGCTCTCAACGGCTTTGGCTACGTCTACGGCAAACTGCCCCACCCATTCATCGTCACGCTGGCCACGCTGAGCATCGCTCGCGGGCTCGCGCTTGGACTTTCTGGTGGGCAGCCCATCTCCGGCATGCCAGACATCGTCAATACCATCGGTGCTGGCTCGGTGGCCCGCTGGCTGCCCAACGCCACGTTCCTGGTTGCGGGCGTGGCCATCATCGTGGCCTTCCTGCTCACGCGAATGGTGTGGGGACGGTGGATCTACGCAGTTGGCGGCAGCCCAGAGGGCGCCCGCCGCCTGGGCATCCCGCGCAACTGGGTCTTGGTCTCGGTGTACTTGATCAGCGGCCTGCTCGCGGGCGTGGCTGCCATCGTCTACTCCGGGCGCCTCAACTCCGGTTCCCCCACGTTCGGCCAACTGGCTGAGCTCGATGCAATCGCCGCCGTGGTGATCGGCGGTGCGAGCTTCCTTGGCGGACGCGGCAAGGTCAGCCACGCACTCATCGGTGCACTCATGATCGGTGTCATCCGCAACGGCATGAACCTGCTCAACATCGAGGCGTATCTGCAGCTCATCGTGGTGGGCCTCGTCATCTACATCGCTGTGCAGACGGACGTGATTCGCGGACGCCTCGAAGCCAAGTTCCGAGTGTTGAAGGCGGCGGCAGAATGACCACCACTCACACCCTGTCAGTCAGCGGCGCCACCAAGCGGTTTGGCGCGGTGCGTGCGCTCAACAGCGTGGATCTCCATGTTGATGCGGGCGAGGTGCTCGCCGTGCTGGGGGACAACGGAGCGGGCAAGTCAACACTCATCAAGTGCATCAGCGGGGTGCACCGTCTGGATGCAGGCACCATCGAACTCGACGGTGAAGCCGTGCACATGACAAGCCCCGCAGTGGCACGCGCGGCAGGCATCGAGACGGTCTACCAAGACCTCGCGCTCTTCGACAACCTGGACTCCACCGCGAACTTCTTCGCTGGGCGTGAGGAAGCCGGCCCCAGTTGGCTGCCGCGCGGCATGCGACTCATGAAGCGCCGCGAGATGAACAACCACGCATCCCAACTGGTTGGCCGGCTCAAGATCAACATTCCCGCCAAGGCGTCTTCCGTAGGCATGATGTCCGGCGGTCAGCGCCAAGCGATTGCAGTAGCACGCGCCGCGGCCTTCGCCTCAAAGGTGGCGATCCTTGACGAGCCCACAGCGGCCCTTGGCTTGCGCGAGTCTCGCCAAGTACTGGACCTCATCATCCGGCTACGCGACGAGGGCTGCGCCGTGATTGTCATCTCGCACGCCATGGACCACGTCATGGAGGTGGCGGACCGCGCCGTGGTCATGCGCAGAGGCACCGTGGTTGGCGAGGAAGTTCCCAGGCCAGAAAACCGGAATCGGCTCGTGTCGCTGATTGTGGGGGGTGACGACTGAAGCCATCCAAACAGTCAGGGCCCGCGCGGCACAAGGCAACGATGCCGCCGCTCGGGTCACGTGCGAAGTACGAACAAAATCAAGGGAGATTGGTAATGAGGAAAAGGTACGGTCTTGCCGTAGCAGTTGCGACTAGCGCGCTGCTATTGACGGCATGTTCAAGCGACGAGCCCACAGAAAGCACAACTCCAACTGGTGGTGCTACAGGCGCCGCGCAGGAAGAGGTTGTGATCGGTCTGATCACGAAATTCCCTGTGGACTTCTACGACACCATGGTGGACGCAGCCAAGGCGTGGGACGAGGCAGAGGCCGGCGCATCGGTCATCTACGCACAAGGCGAGAGCGGCACGGACGACGAAGGCGAGATCGCAGCCATCCAGTCCATGATCGCGCAGGGCGTGGACGCGATAGCGATCACTCCCACTAGCCCCGCAGTCCAGGGCGACCTGCAGAAGGCCGTTGACGCCGGCATCAAGGTCATCCTGATCGACAACGACATCCCGGATTGGGACGGCAAGACGGCCGTTGTAGCCACCGACAATGGAGCTGGCGGCGAATTGGCCGGGCAGTGGTTCGTCGACAACGTGCCGGCGGGCGCCAAGGTGGCGCTCCTCCAGGGCGTGCTTGGCAACCCCTCGCTTGACGCTCGCATCGATGGCTTCCTGAAGGCCACCGGCGACCACATCACTGTGGTGGCAACCGTGGCGACAGATTGCGACCAGACCAAGGGTCTCGATGCGGGTCAGGACATCATCACCGCGAACCCGGACCTCGACGCCATCTACGCCGCATGTGGCCCGCCCATCACGGGCGCGCTCGGCGCCGTTGAGGCGGCTGGCCTCAAGGACCTCATCACGGTGGGCTTTGACGCCTCGCCAGACGAGATCGCGGCCATCGCGGCTGGAACCCAGACCGGTTCCGTTGCTCAGTTCCCGGACAAGATGGGCAGCATGGGCGTCCAGGCAGCATTCGATGCAGTCATGGGCAAGTCCGTTGAGGCGCTCATCGACACGGGCACTGACATGGTTACCGCTGAAAACGTGAAGGATTACCAGTAGTCCTTCATGCGCGCGGTGCCGTGCTGCCTGGGGCGTGAGCTCCGGCAGCACGGCACCGAGTCCCCGTGGTTCACAGATAGGAGGTTGGCGTGGAACTTGTACCCGGTGCGCTGATCGACAGCCACGTGCACCTCTGGGACCTCGATCGCTTTACGTACCCCTGGCTCCAAGAGGAAGGGGAGGTGCTGCGACGCAACTACCTCCCCTCCCACTTGGCACAGCACCAGGCGGGCTTGGGAATCGCGGGATCGGTCTTTGTGCAGGCCGATTGTTTGCCCGGCCAGGCACTCGCCGAGGCTCGTTGGGTCCAGCAATTGGCCTACGGCGGTGCCCCCATCGTGGGCATTGTCGCCGGAGCGCAACTTGAGTTCGCGGACGGCCTGCTTGAGCGGCTCGAGGTACTCGCAGAGATACCGCTCGTGGTGGGCGTGCGCCGATTGCTCCAGGATGAGGCGGCAGGCTTTGTGACGTCCGACGCGATGGTGGCGGGCACGCGCCAGCTTGCCGAGTTTGGGCTCACCATGGACCTGTGCATTCGCGAGTGGCAGTTGGCTGAAGCGGCCGCACTCGTTGACGCTTGTCCTGCCGTGGAGTTTGTGGTGGATCACCTCGCGAAGCCAACCATCACCAACAGTGCATTTGCGGCGTGGGCGAGCGATTTGGCGCGGCTCGCCGAGCGGCCAAACGTGCGGTGCAAGCTGTCCGGGCTGGCAACGGAGGCCGATGAGCCGATGCGCAGCGCGGAGGCGTTGCGCCCGTGGCTCGAGCACGCGATTGCGGTGTTCGGGCCCGAGCGTTGCATGTTTGGTTCCGATTGGCCCGTGCTCGCCACCGCGCGCACCTACGAGTGGTGGGTGGACGTGGTGCTGAGCGTGCTGAGCGGCTTGGACCAGCACGAGCGTGAACTCGTGCTTAACGGCACGGCAAGCGAGACCTATGATTCCCGCAGGCGTTCCGCACAATTGAAGGAGTGGTGACATGGCACTCACAGATGAGGCCATCCTGCGGATAAAAGAGATGATCGTCAGCGGCCAGCTCAAGCCGGGCGAGCGCCTCCCGCGCGAGGCGGATCTCGCAGAGACGCTCGGACTGTCGCGCAACTCCCTCAGGGAAGCGGTGCGTGCTCTTGCACTCATCAACATCCTCGACGTGCGCCAAGGCGACGGCACGTACGTCACGAGCCTTGACCCCCACTTGCTGCTCGATGCCTTGACCTTCGTCGTTGACTTCCATCAGGACGACAGCGTCCTGGAGTTCCTGCGCGTGCGCCGGATCCTTGAGCCCGCTGCCGCCGCGATGGCAGCGCAGCGAGTCACCGACGAGGAAATCCAGGCCATGCAAGTGATCATCGATGCGTCGCACACGGGCAGCACGCCTGAGGAAGTGCTTGCCTACGACATCGACTTTCACCGTCACATCGGCGCCGCTGCTGGCAACTCCGTCTTGGCATCACTCATCGAGGGCCTTTCCGCGCCAACAAATCGCGCGCGGATTTGGCGCGGCCATACTCAGGCTGGCGCTCAGGAACGGACGGCAAGGGAGCACCAAGCCGTATTGGACGCATTGACGGCGCGCGAGCCTGAGCTCGCCCACGCGGCAATGGTTGCGCACGTAGCCGGCGTTGAGTCGTGGCTTGGTATGGTGCGCTGACTCATAGGATCTTCAACCAAACATAGGATATTTATGCCCCGAAATGGGCACGCTGTAGCAAATCGGCCCATGGTGGGCCGCTAACATAGGATGAATACGAGCATTGCCTCACGGCTGGCTCACCATCGAAAGGTGCAAGGATGCCTACGTTCGTCTCGCTCGAACCCAAGGACGTACGTTTCCCAACGTCCCGGGAACTCGACGGCTCCGACGCCATGAACCCCGAGCCGGATTACTCGGCTGCGTATGTGGTCATTGGCACCGATGCCGGCGATGGGCTCGAGGGTCACGGATTCACTTTCACCACGGGTCGTGGCAACGACATCCAGACGGCGGCGCTGGCAGCGTTGCGTCCGTGGCTCTTGGGCCGCGACGTTGACGAGCTGCTCGCAAACCTGGGCGCCTTTGGACGGGAACTGACCACCGATGCACAGTTGCGGTGGCTTGGCCCTGAGAAGGGCGTCATCCACATGGCATGTGGCGCCCTCATCAACGCCCTGTGGGATCTGCGCGCCAAGCGGGAAGGCCTGCCGCTGTGGCAATTGCTTGGCCGCTTGAGCCCAGAGGAACTCGTAGCGATCGTGGACTTCACCTACCTCACCGACGCCCTCACGCCCGATGAGGCGCTCGACATCTTGCGGGCCGCGCTCCCTGGGCGCGCCGCGCGCGAGGCGGCGTTGATCGCCAAGGGCTACCCCGCGTACACCACCACTCCGGGCTGGCTCGGCTACTCGGATGAGAAGCTCGTGCGGCTGTCTCGCGAAGCAGTCGCAGACGGCTATTCGCTCATCAAACTCAAGGTGGGGGCGTCGGTTGAGGAAGACGTGCGCCGGATGGGTCTCGCGAGGGAAGCGGTTGGCCCCAACATTGGCATTGCCGTGGACGCCAACCAACGGTGGGAAGTGAGTGAGGCCATCGACTGGATGGCGCAACTTGCTCGCTTCAACCCGCGCTGGATCGAGGAGCCCACGAGTCCCGACGACATCCTGGGCCACGCCGCCATCCGCGCAGCCATTGCCCCCATTGCGGTGGCCACCGGCGAGCATGCCCAGAACCGCGTGATCTTCAAGCAACTGCTCGCGGCCAATGCCATCGACGTAGTGCAGATCGACGCGAGCCGTGTGGGAGGCGTCAACGAGAACATCGCCATCATCCTGCTCGCCGCCAAGTTTGGCATTCCCGTATGTCCTCACGCCGGGGGCGTGGGCCTGTGCGAGGTGGTGCGGCACCTCGCCATGTTTGACTTCATCGCGGTGAGCGGGAGCACGGACGATCGCTTCATCGAGTACGTGGACCACCTTCACGAACACTTCTTTGACCCTGCCGTGGTGGAACGCGCCCGGTACCGCGCGCCGTCCATGCCGGGTACCTCGGCGCAGATGCGCCCCGAGTCTCTCGCCGAGTACGCCTTCCCTAACGGACCAGTGTGGGCGGACGGCTGAGGAGCATCCGTGCGATGGGCACAGACATCATACGTATGCTCTATATTGGTGAATGACAAACCATCGCCAACGACGTGGGCCTAGGAGAGCGAATCGCATGAACCGCGATCGAGATCACGCGGACCAAGGGCGTCAGGTGGACCGCCGTGCCTTTGTGGTGGGGCTAGTCCCCGAGCTCCGCGACGACTACTTGCGCCTGCATGCGGAGGTGTGGCCCCAAGTGGAGCAGACGCTTCGCGAGTGCAACGTGACCAACTACTCCATCTTTGTCTTTGACAACACGCTCTTCGCCTATTACGAATACGTGGGCGAGGATCACGACGCGGACATGGCGCGCATCGGCGAAGACCCCGTCACGCGCGAGTGGTGGACCCACACGGACCCATGCCAAGTGCGCATTGCCCCCGAACGCACCCCCGGCGCGCGGTGGCAACCAATCGACGAAGTGTGGCACCTCTCGTGACGCCAGCCATCGACGCCCATCTCTCGGGTCGCGAGCTAAACGGCAGCACCGCAACTGCTGCGTACGGTTTGGCTGCCGCATGACTGGAGTGACACGGCCGTTAGTGACACCGCCCACCCCAATACCACCGAGAGGCATCGGCTTTGGTGGCGCGAGCGTCGGGAACCTGCGCCGCGCTATCAGCGACGAACAGGCCGCGGCCGCCATTGCAAGGGCGTGGGAGCGGGGTGTTCGCTACTACGACACGGCTCCGCACTATGGGCTGGGGCTATCCGAGCGCAGGCTTGGCGAGGGTCTCAAGCGCTACTCGCGCGGCGACTACGTGCTGTCCACCAAGGTAGGCCGCTTGATTGTGCCGCGCCCCTCGCCCCTGGCCCAGGACGACGACGGCTTTGTGGTTCCCGGGGACCTCATGCGGGAGTGGGACTTCACTCTCGATGGGGTGCGACGCTCCCTCGCGGAGAGTCTCGAGCGGTTGGGACTGGCCTCGGTGGACGTCCTCTATGCCCGCGACCCTGACCAGGCTGCTCCCGGTGCGGCACGCGAATCTCTCGCAGCCCTGCAGCAGCTCAAGCGTGAAGGGCTCGTGAAGGCGGTTGGCATCGGCACCAATTCCGTGACCGGCCTCGAGGAACTCATCACCGAGGGCCTCATCGACGTGCTCATGCTCGCCAACCGGTGGACGCTGCTGGACCACGTGGGCGCGTTGCCCGTGATGGCGGCGGCGACGGCACGCGGGGCCACCGTGGTGACCGCTGGCGTCTTCAACACCGGATTGCTCGCCACCCCGCGTCCCCGGGCCGACGCGCACTTTGACTACGGCGGTGTAGACGCCCAACTCCTGGATCGCACGCGCCAGCTCGCCGAGGTCTGCGAGGCGCACGGCGTGGACTTGCCAACCGTGGCCATCGCCTTCGGTGCGCTCCCTGCCTGCGTGACCAACGTGGTGCTCGGCATGAGGTCGCCGGAAGACGTGGACAGCAATCTCAATCGCTTCGAGACCGAGGTGCCAGCGGCCGTGTGGAGCGACCTCGCTGGTGCTGGCCTCATAGACCCCAGAACAATCTCCTAACCTACTTAGAGAAAGGTGGCGCACTCATGCTCGCTGCGGAATACGTCATAGGCGCTGGCATAGAGGTATCCACGGGTGAAGCCCCGGCCCCCGGTCCCGGCGAGGTGCAGATCGCGGTGGCGTTCACGGGTATCTGCGGTACGGACCTGCACATCGCGCACGGGGCGATGGACGAGCGCACGGGACCGCGGCGCGTCATCGGCCACGAGATGGCCGGCACCGTTGCCGCGCTCGGCGACGGTGTTGGCGAGTTCGCGGTGGGCGATGCGGTGACCGTCATGCCGTTGCTGTGGTGCGGCACGTGCCCCACGTGTTTGGCAGGCAACAGCCACATCTGCGAGAACCTCACCTTTGTTGGCATTGACTCTCCGGGCGCCCTCCAGGAGCGCTGGAACGTCCCGGCGCACATCGTGGTGCCGCTGCCAGCGGGCATGTCGCTGCGTGATGCCGCGCTGGTTGAGCCAGTGGCGGTTGCGCACCACGACGTCACGCGTGGGCGCCTCGCGGCGGGCGAGAATGTAGCGGTGGTTGGCGGTGGGCCCGTGGGGCTGCTGATCGCGGCGGTTGCCGCCGAACGAGGCGCCGACGTTGTGGTCATCGAGCCCGATTCCTATCGCAGGGGTGTCATTGGCGACCTTGGTTTCGCAACGCTCGACCCAGCCAATGACGATGTTGCGGCGCGCATCGCCGAGCGCTCGGGCGGCGCAGGGATAGACGTTGCCTTCGAGGTCTCGGGCTCCCAACCCGGCCTCACGACCGCGCTAGCAGTGCTGCGGCCCCGAGGCAGGCTCGTTGCCGTTGGCATCCACACCGCGCTGAGGGAAGTGGACCTCAAGCGCATCTTCTGGCGCGAGCTCGAAGTGCTGGGCGCGCGCGTCTATGACCGCAACGACTACGACGCTGCCATCGCACTCATCGCCAATGGGCACATTCCCGTGGAGGCCATCATCTCCGAGGTGGTCCCGCTAGCACAGGCGCCTCAGGCCTTTGAGGCGCTCAGCCGCGGCGGCAGCGTCATGAAGGTGCTCGTTGATTGCAGGGAGGCAAACGCATGAACGCGGCAAATACCAGCGCATTTGATCTGACGGGCAAGCTCGCGGTGGTCACTGGCGCCAAGCGCGGCATTGGCTTGGGTATGGCCGTGGCACTGGCCGACGCTGGGGCAGACATCGTTGGCGTCTCGGCCACGCTCGAATCCAGTGGCAGCGCAGTTCAGGAGGCTGTGGAGGCCCGTGGCCGCTCGTTCTCCGCATACCGCGTTGACTTTGCTGACCGGGCCCAAGTGGAGGGCTTTGTTGCAGAGGTCACCAATGCGGGACGGCCCGTGGACATCCTCGTGAACAACGCGGGGACCATCGCCCGAGCACCCGCCACGGACCACACGGATGAGGACTGGGACCACGTCATCGAGGTGAACCTCTCGAGCCAGTTTGTGCTGACGCGCGGCATCGGGCGGCAAATGGTGGAGCGCGGCTCAGGCAAGGTCATCTTCACGGCCTCCATGCTGAGCTTCCAAGGGGGCATCAACGTGGTGGGCTACACCGCGGCAAAGAGCGCCATTGCCGGTATCACCAAGGCGCTCGCAAACGAGTGGGCGTCCCACGGGGTCAACGTCAACGCCATCGCGCCCGGGTACATCGCTACCGACAACACTGCAGCGTTGCGCGCGGATCCGGAACGCAATGCGGCAATCCTCGGCCGCATCCCGGCCGCCCGGTGGGGCGCTCCGGAAGACCTCGCCGGCGCCGCGGTGTTCCTCGCGAGCCGCGCCTCGGACTACGTGCATGGCACGGTCATTGCCGTTGACGGCGGGTGGCTGGGACGATGACCGACACTCTCGCGGCCCTTGCCGCACTTGGCGTGGTGCCAGTGGTGGTTGTCGACGACCCCGCGAACGCGCGTCCCCTCGCGGACGCACTTGTCGCTGGCGGCCTGCCCACCGCGGAGGTCACGCTGCGCACGCCACAAGCGGTGGACGTGATCAGGGAATTGGCCCAGCACGGCGGCATCCTGGTTGGCGCCGGCACGGTGGTGAGCACCAGCCAGGTGGAGCAGGTGGTGGCTGCGGGCGCGCAATATGTGGTCTCGCCTGGCTTCTCCGTCAGCATTTCGCACGCGTGCCGCGACGCAGGCGTTCCCCTCATCCCCGGGGCCGTCACCGCTACCGAGATCCAGGCCGCGCTAGAGGCGGGCCACGATCTGGTGAAGTTCTTCCCCGCCGCGGCGCAGGGCGGGCTCCCCACCGTCAAAGCGCTCAGCGCCCCCTTTCCGCAGGTGCGCTTTGTGCCAACCGGCGGCATCGACGCGCAATCCCTCCGCGACTATCTGCGCTTCCCCGCAATTGCCGCGGTAGGTGGAACGTGGATTGCACCCCGTGACCTCATTGTGGCTGGTAACTTCGAGGAGATCGCGGCGCGAGCCCGGGCGGCGACGCAAGCAGTTGTGGAGGAACGATGACGCTAACGGTGCGGCCCGCCGCCGAATGCCGATACGACGTAGTGGCACTCGGCGAGGTGATGTTGCGGCTTGATCCCGGTGAGGGCCGCATTCGCACTGCGCGCGATTTCCGCGCATGGGAGGGCGGCGGTGAGTACAACGTTGCCCGCGGCCTCTCGCGCTGCTTTGAGCTGCGCGCGGCCGTGGTGACGGCGCTCGTCGACAACGAGGTTGGACACCTGGTTGAGAGTCTCATCGCTGCGGGCGGCGTCGATACCTCGTACATCCAGTGGGTCAAGGGCGACGGCATTGGCCGCGACGTGCGCAATGGCCTTAACTTCACCGAGCGCGGGTTTGGCGTGCGCGGCGCCAAGGGTGTCTCTGACCGTGGCAATACGGCAACAAGCCAAATGCGGCCCGACGCGTTTGACTGGGATGACCTCTTTGGTCGCCAGGGCGTGCGCTGGCTTCACACGGGCGGCATCTTTGCCGCCCTCTCGGATTCCACGGCGGAGGTGGCCATTGCGGCCACCGAGGCCGCACGCCGCCACGGCACCGTGGTGTCGTACGACCTCAACTACCGTCCCAGCTTGTGGCAGTCGTTTGGTGGGCTCGAGCGCGCGCGCGAGGTGAATCGTCGCATCGTCACCTCGGTGGATGTGCTCATTGGCAACGAAGAGGACTTCACCGCATCGCTTGGCTACGAAGTGCCCGGGGGCACGGCGGACCTCTCAGAACTGCATACGGACGGATACGCGCGCATGCTCGCACGAGTTGCGGATGACCTCCATACGCTGGAAATTGCCGCGGCAACCCTCCGCACCGTGCATTCCGCAACGCGCAACGACTGGGGCGCCATTGCGTGGTCACGAGACACCGGAGTGGTCACGGCAACCCACCGCGACAAGCTGGAGATCATGGACCGCGTTGGCGGCGGCGACAGCTTCGCCTCTGGCCTTGCCTACGGCCTCATGGAGGGCGCCGATCTATCCCTAGCACTCGAGTACGGCGCCGCACACGGCGCGCTCGCGATGACTACGCCGGGCGACACCAGCATGGCGACGGTCGCCGAGGTCAAGGCGCTGGCGGCCGGTGCAGGAGCGCGCGTCCAGCGATAGGTGCACTCCGCTGGTCGGGTTCCGCTAGGCGGGCTCCGCTAGGCGGGCTCCGCTCAGCTAGGAGTCGCCGGGAGAGCGCCGTCGCTCCCACGCGTTCGCGATGTGTTCGCGCATAGTGGTCGCCGCCATGTCGCCATCGCCAGAGACGATTGCTTCAAGCACGGCGCGATGCTCTTCAAAGGATTTGTAGGCGTCAACTTCCGTTGTGTTGCCCGTGAACCGCGTGCTTTCGCGTGCCCGCGCAAACATGGTGCGCGTGATGTTTGCCGCGAGCCGGATGCCGGACTGCTCCATCACCACAAGGTGGAAGGCCGCATCGGCTGTGTTGTAGTTGGTGAGGTCATGGAAAGTGGGAACTGCTCGTTCAAAAGCCGCCCGCAATTCGGCATTGCGTTCCGCGCTCTGACGAGCGGCGGCGGCGCGAGCCATGGTCGCTTCGAGGCTCGCGCGCACTATCGCAATCTCGTCAAGCACATCCAGGGTGTCGTCGTGGTCAACGAGCGCGGACAGCACGTGGGGGTCAAGCACGTTCCATCGTGAAGGTGGATTGATGACGGTGCCCCGTCCCTGACTGGCAGTTACCAGGCCCTTTTCTTCTACCCGCTTCACCGACTCCCGAATGACCGTACGGCTCACAGCGAATCGCTGGCTGAGTAGGCCTTCGGCGGGCAGGATGTCGCCAGGCGCGATCTCACCGGTGACGATGGCCGTCACGAGGTCGTCCACCACCGCCACCCCAAGCGGTGCCGCTCGAACGCGCACTACGCCGTCGCCAAGGATCCTCAGCGGGGGCGGTTCATCAATGGGAAGCATCTCCGTGGCAGCGGACATCACACGATTCCTTGACTGGCGGGGGGATCCAGCCACGTGGTTGCGGGCGGGACAAGGAGCTCCAACTCTTCCCACAACGGATCGGGGATGTGCGTCCCAGCCGATGCAATGAGACTCGCGATCCTGCTCTCACTCGTGATGCCCACGACCGTTGCGTCGATTCGGGGATCGCGCAGCGAGAACTGGAGCGCGGCCGTCGCCAAGTCGATCCCGTACCGCGCGCACAGCGAGTCCATCGCGGCGATCGCAGTGAGGAGTTCGCGACTCGCGGGCTTGTACGCGTACTTCGTCGACTGCCTAGGGCGCGCAAGAATTCCGCCGCCATAGACTGCCGCGTTCAGCACTCCTACCCCGAGTTCTACGGCGTGAGTGAATAGCGCGTGGGCGCTGCGATCAACGAGAGTAAACCTGTTGTGGCTCAGGATCACATCGAATACACCGAGTTCAAGGTACCTGTGCAACAGTGCCGTGTTGCCGGTAGCAACACCAATCGAATCGGCGAGCCCCTCGTGACGGATACGCACTAGTGCTTCAACGGCACCCCCGGAGGATGCCATGTACTCGAAATCGAACTTGTCAGGATCGTGTAGCAACAGCAATGGGACCTTCTGGACGCCAAGTCGCTCCAGACTTTCTCGGAAAGACTCGCGCACGCGGGCAGCGGAAAAGTCGCCCATGGCAGCATCGACTTTCGTGATGATAGAGAAGTCCTCGGGAACTCCGCCGGCCAGTGCTATCGCCTTGCCGATGCGACGCTCGCTTGCCCCATCGCCGTAGTTGTTGGAGGTGTCGACGGCACGAATGGGGCTCTTCAGCAGTGCAAGCATGAAATCCACGGCAGCCGATTCACTGACGTCGTAGCCGTACAGGTTGGGTATGGAACCCAAAGGCGAAGCGCCGGCGATGATGGCCGACGTCACCAACGGGGTTTGACCAATTCCCCTATGCCAACCCCTAGGCATCCGCCTTTGCCGCCCTCATCAGCGCACATCTACCTGCACGGACTGCGAACCGTGATCTATCGAGAACCGATAGCGTCCGCGCTGCACGCGCTCCACGTTGCCGGCCGGATCGGTCGCGACGCCTGCAGACGCAAGGACGGCATCCAGCAATCCGCCCATAGCGGGGGAGTCCGGCAGGGTTGCGACATACCAGGCGTTCGCGCGCCGCGTGATGGCGGCGCTGCCGGTGAGGTAACCAGAGCCGAACACGGATAGCACTTCTGCGTCAGCCACCCGCACGTGTTCGCTCCACAGCGCTCCAGTACCCTCAAACTCACCATCGAGGGCGACCGTGGGTGGTGTGCCGGCGCCGTCCCTGCGGGGGTCCGGTAGAGCGAGCGGAGCGAACTCTTCTATGCGCACACCGAGCGTCTCCTGCAGCGCTCCCAGGTAGCCGCCGGAGGTGATGTGCATGCTGGGATCGACGATTCCGGTCTGGAACGTCACCACGAGGTGGCCGCCGCCTTCAGCGTAAGCAGCGAGGCTTTGGAGCGCTGCCGGAGTGGCGCAGAAGAGGCTTGGCACGATGACTGCGTCGTACCCCGACAAATCGGCGTCGGCTTTGACAAAGTCGGTAAGAACGTTGCGCTCGTACAGCGCGCTGTACCAAGCGAAGACGTGCTCTACGTAGCTCAGTCGCGTAGGTACCGCCGCTTGCTCGAGACTCCACCAGCTATCCCACTCGAAGACGATCGCGACTCGCGCATCCATTCGGCTGCCTGCGATCGCCGCGAGCGCGGCGAGGTTGGCGCCGAGTTCGGTGATCTCGCGCCACACCCTCGTGTCGGTGCCCGCGTGCGGCAGCATGCCCGAGTGGAACTTCTCTGCGCCGGCCACGGACTGTCGCCATTGAAAGAACAGAATGCCGTCGGCACCGCGTGCTACCGCTTGCTTTGACCATGCCGCCATCTGACCAGGCACCTTGGGCGCGTTTCGCACACGCCAGTTCACTGCGCTGGGCGCCTGCTCCATGAGGATCCAGGGCTGGCCGCTGCGCAGCGAACGCATCAGGTCCCGGGTCATCGCGGCCCTCGCGGGGCTCTCCGGATCGGCGGGATCTGGATACGAGTCGTCGGAGACAACGTCAACCTCTTGAG
>CAYMRO010000026.1:0-14119 GCA_964392875.1 uncultured Demequinaceae bacterium | reverse complement strand
GCGGCATCAAGTTGCGCCACCGTTGAGGCCTGCGAACTGACGGCGGCGCGGGCCGCGTCAATCTGGTCTTGGCCCGGGTAGTCGTAGGCGTTTGCGCCGCCCGCAGTGGCGAGAGCCAAGCCGGACGCCACGAGCGCGCCCACGCATAGGGCAGCCACGCGGCTGGGCCGCAAGCCTGCCAAAGCGGTGAAGCGCATGTTCCTCCTGGTACGTCGAGGCTACGTCCGGTTTGCTCGGTGCGCGAGGCAGTGTGGCGAATGCCACGCGCCCTTTAGATTTCCTCGGCAGTTTTGCGGCGAGACTTGAGCCGCGCGGAGGCGGCGCGGGTAGCAGCGGCGTGCCCTAGGCTTCCGGTGTGGATGACGACGGCATCGAGACTGATGCGTGGGCTGCCGATGAGGGACCGGGCGACGGCGGTCCCATCCCTGCCTCGGCCGCGTGGCGCGAGGGCGACCACCCGGGACGCCGCAAGTTCTTTGACCTTGGCGACCTTCCGCTCGAGGCGGACCCCATGGGCACTCTGGCAAGTGTGACGCTCGCTTACGAGACCTGGGGCACCCTGAATCAAGACCACTCCAACGCCATCTACGTGGCCCACGCCCTCACGGGCGACAGCCACGTCTGGGGACCCGCCGAGCCGGGCCACCACACGGGCGGCTGGTGGAACGCGATGGTTGGCCCGGGCAAGCCCATTGACCCCACGCGCCACTTCATCGTGTCCGCCAACGTGATTGGCGGCTGCCAAGGCACCACCGGCCCCGCGAGCGCCCACCCCCAAGACGGCAAGCCGTGGGGCTCACGTTTCCCCTACGTCACGATGCGGGACATGGTTGCTGCGGAGATCAGACTCGCGGATCATCTGGGCATTGACAAGTGGCGCCTCATGACCGGACCCTCCATGGGCGGCATGCGCGCCATCGAGTGGGCAGTCACCGTTCCGGAGCGCGTTGGCGCCATCGCGCCCGTGGGCTCCACGGGCGCCACCACGGCAGACCAGATCGCGTGGTCCACCTCGCAGCTGTCCGCCATCAAGGCAGATCCCAAGTTCCGTGACGGCGACTACTACGAGGCCGCGGATGGCGATGGGCCGCACGTTGGCATGGGCATTGCGCGCATGATCGCGCACACCACGTATCGCAGCGAAAGCGAACTCGCCGAGCGGTTTGGCCGCAACTACCAGGGCGGCGGCGACCCCCTAGGCAAGGGCGGCCAGTTCGCGGTGCAGTCCTACCTTGCGCACCACGCCCGCAAACTCGCGCGGCGCTTTGACGCCAACACGTATGTGCGGCTTGCGCAGGCTATCCAAAGCCACGACGTTGGCCGTGACCGCGGCGGCGTTGAGACGGCCCTGGCCCGCTACACCGGCCCGGCGCTCATCGTGGCGGTGGACAGCGATCGCCTCTACCCGCTCAAGAACTCCCAGCGGCTGGACGCGTCACTGTCCGGCTCCAACGGCGTCAAGGTGGTGCACTCCCCCGTTGGTCACGATGGCTTCCTTGTGGAATCCGGCCAGCTGAACGCCTTCATGGCGGAGTTTGAGCGAGCGCTCTAGCAGCCCACCAACCGCGCTACCTAACTGCGCGCACGGTCCTGGCGCTGACTCGCACCACCGTGGTGTACCCGGTCTTGCGCGCCGTGATGTGCACGGTGAGGTACTTACCCACCTTGCCGGACGTCACTTTGTACTTGTAGCTGGTTGCGCCGCTGATCTTCTTGCCGCTCGCGTACCACTGGTAGGTGAACTTGGTGCCGGTGAGCCACGTGCCGTGGTGCGCGGTGAGCGTGTAGCCCACTTTCACTCGGCCCGTGATGTAGGCCTTGGACTCCACGGGCACACCCTTGGCCGCTGACGTCTTGGCCGCCGCGGTGTACCCGGCTTTGGTGCCCGTGACCTTGACGGTGATCTTCTTGCCCGCCTTGCCGGACGTCACCTTGTAGTACGAGCCCGTGGCGCCGGTGATGGCCACCCCGTTCGCATACCAGCGGTACTTGAACGACGTGCCGGAGGTCCACGTGCCGCGCGAGACCTTCAACGTGTACCCCACGCGCGCCGAGCCCGTGATGGTTGGCGTTGGCGCGGTGAGCACGCCGTATGCCACAGTGCTCGACGCGGAAGTTAGCGTGATGGTCCCGTATTCGCTTGACGTCCCCACAGCGCGCACACTCAGTTTGGCGCCGCGGTCGTACGCTGTTGGCACGTAGGAATTGGCCGTTGCCCCTGTGATCGGCGAGCCGTTGCGCAGCCACCGGTATGCCACCGTGAATCCGGCGGGCCACGCGCCCGCTGCCGTGACGCGCTTGCCAACCCGAACGGTCCCGGATAGCACGGGCTGACTTGGCGTCACCGCGCTGGAGACCACTGTCTGCGCGGGCGCCAATCCTGGCGCGGTGGCATCGACACGCACTTGCAGCTGCCTGTTGACGTCGGCAAGCACGGGTGTGTACGTGGCGGTAGTGGCGCCGGCGATGGGCACGCCGTTGCGGTACCACTGCACGCTCACGGACGCGTCAACGGGAGTGGTGGTGAAGGTTACGGTTGCCGGCACACCCAAGGTGGGCGGAGCGTCGAACGCAAGGCCCGAGACCGCGGCCACGGAGGCCGCGCCGGTGGTCACTGTGATGGTTGCGGAGTCGCCAGCTGTCGAGGTGATCGCCACATTGACGTCACCGGCCGCGGAGCGGAACCAGTCGCCTTGGTCCAGCCCACCTTCGGCAAAGTTGGTGCGCTCCACGTGCGAGCGGATGGCCTCAACGCGCGTCTCGCCATCCGGTTGCAGCAGCAGCACTCGCACCCCGGGGCCGTTGCCGTTGATGCCCGTGGCCGCCGTACAAGTGGGCGAGGGTTCCCACTCGCCCGCGCAGGCGCCGTTGCGCAAGTAATACGCATCCGCTTCACCCGTGGCCGTGCGGTACTCCACGTAGTACGTGCCGGAGGGCGCCGTCACCTTCACGCCTTTGAGGGTGCCCGGCGCTCCTAGCGCCGTGAGTTCATAGGTGGCCGTTGTGCCGGTGGCTTGGTTGGCGAGGCTCGCCGAGGTGGTCAAGCCCAGTTGTTCTTGCCGCGCAACATCGAGCAGCGGGGCGTAAGACATGGGCATGGCGTAGCCCATGAGGCTCCACTCGTCCCCATAACTTTCCGTGGGGCACACGGTGATCTGGGTGTACGCGGGCACCGAGGAAATGGCGCAACCACTCAAGTCTGGAGCATTCGCGTGCCGCAGGCTGAAGTTGTGGCCAAGCTCGTGCACCAGCAGTCCGTTGAGGTAGTCCACGGCGCCCACGAACGAGAACATGTCTGCCTGGACCAGCACCAAGCCGCCGGAGTTGAGGGAGTCGCCAACGGTGCCAACCGCAGCCTTGGCGTCCCAGCGGCACTCGCCAACAACCAAAAGATGCTCACCAGAGTTGGCGTAGAGGTATTGATCAAGGTCTCGGCCAATCACAGCGGCACCGTCGGCGGCCCATGCGTCGTCTGTGGCGCGCCCGCATTGCAAACTTGAGGAGTAGCGCACGATGTCCCGCACCACAAAGCCCGGGAACACGCCCCCGGTGTTTTGCACCCAGTACGCGCTGGCGTCCGCGATGGCCTCCCGGATCTGATTGTTGGTGGGCTGCGTGTAACCATCGCCGTTCTCGTTAACCGCAACATCGATGATGTGGGGCCCGCCCAGTGTTGCGGCCTCCGTCTTGACCGGCTCGAGTGTCTCCACGCTGAAGGACGGGTCCGTGGAGCCGTAGACGGCCGCCACCACCGCCTCTCCCTGGGCGGAGTCCGCGTCCACATCGCGCGTGACATTGAGCCTGCGCGCCGTCTCACGGGGAATGGTGAGAGTTGCCTCAACAGTGGTGCCGGGCTTATAGCCTTCCACCGCGCGCGCATCCACCTGAACGAGGGTGTTACCAGAGACGATGTGTGCCGTGGTGCCATCCGCACCGTCAGCCATGAGGGTGACAACGCCCGTCACGGTGAGCTCTGGAGCTGCGTCCGCGAGCGCCGGCGCAGAGAGCCCAACCGCGGAAAGCGTCGCAGCCAGCGCAAGCGCAATCACGCCGCTGGCAAGTGTCCTGGGCGTCACGTTGTCCCCTCCCTCGTAAAGTCGCTGGAACGCACAGTAACAGCGTGTCGCGACACGAGGCGAGCAAGTGTGGCGCAGTTGGCACGCGCTCGCGGGCTTGCCAAGCGCGCCCTCCCGGGGTTACGCTCACCAACGTGCTGAACCGAATGTGCCGCTAACAAGCGCACGTTTGGCGTGCGCCCGTGACGGGCGCCCTTAGGCAATCACTCCCGCACGGGCCACATCCCACGTGTCACCTCGCAGACCTCTGGTCGCGAGCTGCTTGTGGCAGCTCACGGTGACGGTCTGCGTTCCCCCGCAACCAGACAATCACCAGGAGCAAGACATGTCCCAAGACTGGGCCTTTGAAACCAAGCAGATCCATGCTGGGCAGACCCCGGATAGCGAAACCGGAGCCCGCGCCCTTCCCATTTACCAGACGTCCTCGTTCGTATTTGAGGACACCTCGCAGGCCGCGGCGCGATTCGCGCTGAGCGAGCTGGGTCCCATCTACACGCGCATCGGCAATCCCACACAGCAAGCGGTTGAAGACCGCATCGCGGCGCTCGAGGGCGGCGTTGGCGGCCTGCTTCTGGCCTCCGGTTCCGCAGCCAACACGCTCGCCATCTTGAACCTGGCTGAGGCCGGAGACCACATCGTCTCCAGCCCGCGCCTCTACGGCGGCACGTACAACCTGTTCCACTACACGCTGCCCAAGTACGGCATCGAGGTCACGTTCGTGGAGAACCCTGACGACCCCGAGTCCTGGCGTGCGGCAAGCAAGCCCAACACCAAGGCCTTCTTTGGCGAGTCCATCTCCAACCCCAAGCAGGACCTTCTGGACATAGAGGCGGTGGCTGCAGTTGCCCACGAGGAGGGCGTGCCGCTCATCGTTGACAACACCGTGGCCAGCCCGTACTTGGTGCAGCCCCTCAAGTGGGGCGCGGACATCGTCACCCACTCGGCAACCAAGTACCTTGGCGGTCACGGCACGGCCATTGGCGGCGTGATCGTTGACGGCGGCTCGTTCGACTTTGCCCTGCAGCCGGAGAAGTTCCCGCAGTACAACACCCCTGACGCGAGCTACCACGGCCTGGTCTACGCCCGCGATCTTGGCGTTGGCGGCGCGTTTGGCGTGAACCTCGCGTTCATCCTCAAGGCGCGCGTGCAGTTGCTGCGCGACCTTGGCCCCGCCATTGCACCCTTCAACGCGTTCCTCATTGCGCAGGGCATCGAGACCCTGAGCCTGCGCGTGGAGCGTCACGTGGAGAACGCCGTCAAGGTGGCGGCTTGGCTCGAGTCCCGGCCCGAGGTGCTGTCCGTTGCCTACGCCGGTCTGGAGTCCAGCCCTTGGCACCAGTTGCAGCTCAAGTACGCACCCAAGGGCGCGGGTTCCGTTCTCGCGTTTGAGATTGCGGGAGGGGCCGACGCCGGGCGCACCTTTGTTGACGGCCTGCAGCTTCACTCCTTGGTTGCCAACGTTGGAGACGTGCGCTCGCTCGTGATCCACCCGGCAACGACCACTCACAGCCAGCTCACGCCCGAGGAGCAGGCGGCGTCTGGAGTCACGCCCGGCTTGGTGCGGCTCGCCGTTGGCATTGAGCACATCGATGACATCCTCGCGGACCTCGAGACGGGCTTCGCGGCCGTCAACGCGCTTTCGGGAGCTGACACGCAACTCGCTGGGGCAGACGCCTAGTGACCATTACCCAGGCTGCGCCGCCGCTGGAACTTATCCCAGCGTCGGCCGCCTGGCGCCCTGGCGACCCCGTTGCCAACCGGCGCTTTGTGACCATTGGCGACGTCCCGCTGGAAAGCGGCGGGGTGCTGCCAAACGTGACCCTTGCGTACGAGACGTGGGGCACCCTCAACGCGGCGCGTGACAACGCCATCTATGTGGCGCACGCGCTCACCGGCGACGCTCACGCGTACGGCGAGGCGGGCCCCGGACAGCCCACCCCAGGCTGGTGGAACCCGCTCATCGGTGCTGGTAAACCGCTGGATCCGGCAAAGCACTTCATTGTCTGCGCCAACGTCATTGGCGGTTGCCAGGGCTCCACGGGGCCAGCCTCGGACGCGCCGGACGGGCGCCCGTGGGGGTCGCGTTTCCCGTGGATCACCCTGCGCGACATGGTGACGGCGGAGGCGCTGTTCACGGACGCGCTGGGCATTGACCGCTGGCGGCTCATCATTGGACCGTCCATGGGCGGCATGCGCGCCGTGGAATGGGCGTCCACCTACCCCGAGCGGGTTGGCGCCATCGCGGTCATGGGCTCCACGGCCGCCACCACCGCCGAGCAGATCGCGTGGGGCACCCCGCAAGTGGCCGCCATCACGGCGGACCCCCACTTTGCCGGCGGCGACTACTACGGCGCCGCGGATGGCGAAGGGCCGCACGTGGGGTTGGGCATTGCCCGGCAGATCGCGCACATCACCTACCGCTCAGAGCCAGAATTGGCCCGACGCTTTGGCCGGGGAATTCAGCCCGACGGCCGTTTTGAGGTGGCCAGCTACCTCGAGTACCACGGGGAAAAGTTGGCGCGGCGGTTTGACGCAAACACGTACGTGCGCCTCGTGCACGCCATCAACTCGCACGATGTTGGCCGTGGCCGCGGTGGAATCGCGGCGGCCCTAGCGCGGTTCACAGGCCCAGCCCTGGTGGTGGCCGTGGACAGTGACCGCCTGTACCCGGAGCAGAATGCGCGCGTGCTCGATGCCGGCTTGAGTGGCTCTAGCCGGGTGAAGTTGGTGCACTCCGCCGTGGGTCACGACGGCTTCCTGGTGGAGTCGGGTCAGTTCAACGCGTTTGTGGCCGCGTTCCTCAAGGGTGTGGCTACGGCGTGACGGCGAACGACTTGGAGAACGGCACGCCGCCCGCGGTACCCATGTAGGTAACGGCGGTCAACGTGCTGCTTCCCGTGCCCCGCGCCGCAAAATTCATCACGCCGATGGGCGTGCCGGGCGCTACGTTGGTGCGCACCAGCACAATCGACGTACCGGAAACTGGTCCCAGGGTCCAACCGTTGGGCACCTGGCCCGCCACCCAGCCCGAGTTGCCGTTGGTGGCGAACTCAGGAGGATCCGACTGGAGCGCGCTGTACGTCAGGATCGCATTGAGCGTGTCCAAGGTTGGCGCCGCCAGCAGCGTGCCGTAACTGATGTTCGCGGTGACCATCACTGCGTTGCTCCAGTTGCCGTTTGCACCTTGTGGCTTGCCAATGGAGGCCCGTTGCCACTGCACAGCGGAAGGCGTAAGTAGCGACTCCACTGCAACGCGTTCACCGGATGCCGCGGATGCCGGAGCCGCGGTAGCAACGATCACGGCAGGCGCCGCCCAAGCCATGCCTTGCAGCACGCGGCGACGGTCGATAGTCCCAGGAGTGGACATGGTGTACTTCCCTCAGTTATGCCCCTGCAGAGAAGTATGGCGGCAAAAGTGCCCGTTCATGTTCAACTACGTGACTTGGATCACACGCGCCGCACTTCACCTGCCCTTTGCCTACGGGGGGCCACCAGGAGGGTCGTCCGCGACCAAAGCCGTGACATCAGTTGCGAGATCCGTGCTGACGTCCCCATTGAGGTGAGTGGCGAGCACGCTCACGGTGGCGAGAGCCGCCACTTGGCTGCTCGCAGTCTGTACCCACACGGTGGGCTGCACGGTGGAGTACTGGGGGATTGGCGAGCCGGTGTAGTCAAAGATCAGGGTGGCAACATCCGCCGTGACCGTGACGGCGCCATTCAGCACCCACGGGGCGCCTACCTCGATGCCTTCGGTGTTCGTAGGTCCAAATTGGCCGAGCCCCCAGGCTGGGTCCACGATGGCACCCACCGGTATCCGGTACGTGATGCGCAACGTGATGATGGCGGTGGGGTCCGGCGCGGGAGCGGGCGCATTCTGGACGTTCGCTTGCGCCATGACGGCGGGCACCATCTGCCCGTCTGTGCCGTTCCAGTGCCCTTCCTGGAACGTAGCGGTGAGCGACGTGATGGTGACGCCCTGGTCAGCTGGCAATGAGGCGGCGCGCGCCGGCACGGACGTGGCAAGGAGAATCACCGGGGCAGTCCACACGGCACCTTGGAGGACTCTGCGGCGATTGATCCCGTCTTCTCGTTCGGCCCCCATGCGCGCCTCCCTACAATCGGGACAAATGGTGCCTTTAGCCTACAACTTCAGGCTTGCTGGCGCTCCGCGACAGCACAAACGGAAGCAGGGAAAGCGCCTCGTGGTACCGCAATTGCGACACGTGCACCGTGGCGAGCAGCGCGGCAAGCCGCTCCCGCCCATCGGGCATCGAGGTGAGGTACGAACACTGAGCCGCGACCAACTCAAGCGCTTCGCTCGCGTCCACGGCCACTTCGCTGGGCTCGGATTCGGCGTCAGGATCGCGCTCCAGGATAAAGAGGTGACTCAAGCGCAAGGTGGGCGGCGGGGGAATCAAACCCAACGCGTCGGGCCCCCACTGCTCCTTGTGTACCCACGCGTCCTGGGCGTCGATCGCCAAGGGTTTGGGGAAGGGCACCACGTCGCCTTGAGGGGTCACGGCGAGCGTCTCGTCGGTGACATATGAGATGTGGCGGCCAAGGACCCGCGCAACCGTGGTCCGGCCGGCTCCTGCGGGGGCCACAAAGCCAAGCACGTCACCGTTGTCGAGTGCCACGGCAGCCGCGTGCATCATGAACAGCTCACCGGCGCGCGCCTCGATGGCGCGCACGCTGATAGTGCTGGATAGGTAGTGAATGACGCTGCCCTGATCGGGGCTCGCGATGGCGTGGCGGGCAAATGCGGAGGCGAGCAGTTGGGGGTCGCTCTCCACGCACGCCTCGAGATCCACCACGGGCTCCGCGCCGTCATCGCGCGCGCACCATCGCCAAATGGTGCGCACCTCCTCCGCGAGCGCGGCCCGTGCGCTTCCTGTGCAACGCACCACGATGGGCACGCCCAACACTTGCAACGGCACCGCAACCTCCGGGGCGTCGCCCGGGCCGGGGCTGAGCGTGGGCGCCGCGGCGAGCGCCTCGGGCGCCATTGACGCCCACACGCCCGCGAGCCAAGCCGATGACCGGTCAATCTCCTCAACGAACTCGCTCAGCCCTTGGGCGGCGCCATCGTGAGTTGGGAGGTCGTAGTGGTCGCCAACGTCGGCGGCCATCCGCGCGCGATCCAGCAGAACGGTGTGCTCGCGCAACGGCGCGACTCCCACCACCATGTCATAGAGCTCCGCGATCTCCGTCATTCGGAACGCCTTGGGCACCGCCGCGGGGAAGGCGGCACACAGCGCATCGAGGGCCGCCTGCGTGCCCGTCATGATGAGGTTGGCCTTGAGCACGTGGCGCAAGAGCAACCGGTGCGCCCCCAGGCCCTCGTCGCTGATGCCGCGCTGCGCGAGCAAGTGACTCACGGCGGGCGGCAATGGGGTGCCCTCAACGGCGTGAAGGCCCGCACTGGCCACATCAATGATCGACGCGGGAATGCCCCTCAGCTGCACGTGATGCCGCAGGCACAACTCGGCCACACGACCACCCACAACGTCGCCGTCGTCCACGACGAGCACCCTGAACACTGCTCCGCGCCGCCAGATCTGGGGCGCTGCGGAGTGATTGGAGGTCATCGTTGTCCACCTTTCCAGCGGGTATGCACCTTTTGTCTAGTTGTAACTTACGAGCCGCACGTACCGCAGATGGCACGACGCTGTGGCTGGGCGGTGCGTGCCGCTTACGTAAACGAGATTGCCCCTCCGCCGGTAATGATCCCGCCAGACGGAGTGGTCCCCGAGACCACTACTGCCGTGGCGGTGAAAGCGGGCGCCCCCGCCGCAGCCTTGACCCAGGTGCCACCGCCAAAGTTGGGTATGTAATTCTGGAATGAGACTGCAGGGTCCTTGGTATACGTCAGGCGATACACAGAGCCGGCATCGACAAGCTGAAGCGGCTCCAGCCAGCCGTAAGGCGTGTCCTGGCTGAACAGTGACGGCTCGAAGATATATGCCTTGGGGAACTCAATCCCAACCACCAGGGTCTGGGGATACTCCGCTCCGGAATAAACGAGGTTCTGGTTGTCAATCCGATAGGCAATGCCATTGATGGGCGGACCTTCCAAGTTCCGCCGCCCATCGCCTGTGATGGTCAGTTGACCAACCGGCTGTTCCGGTGACGCTGCCGCCGCCGGCGCCGCAGTAGCGATGAGCACTGCTGGCACGGACCAGGCAGCGCCTTGAATTACTCGCCGGCGGCTCAGGCCAGGCGTTACGAGATCGCGCGGACGCGCGTCATTATTCGTGTCGAAATACACGTGGTGCTCCTCAGCTCCCCACCGTTGACTACCCTACCCAAGCCCTCCGGGCCCTCTGCCCGGACGTGGTGCCGCTCGAGCGGCACGTCACACCGCGTCTGAGGCGCTGTGGAAGCTGGAGAAGTTGCCTTGGTAGGTGGCATTGATCGACGCCGTGGCGGTCTGTCCCGCCACGTTGCCACTGGTTTCCACCCACAGGTTTGATACCGAGACGCCACCCCAGGGCCCCAAGGGGGCGCCGGTGTAAACGAGGGTGATGGTGGCAACGTGGTTGGTCACGGTTGGGCCGCTCGCCAAGGTCCAGGGCTCGCCGGGCGCGATGCCGTTTCCATTGCCGATGCCCCAGCGCGGGTTCTGCAATGTGCCAACAGGCACCATGACGATAAGGATCACGGAGGCCGAGTTGGGCGCCGAATTACCCTTGTTTTGTACGTACAACTGGGCGTTGACGGCCTTTAGCTTGCCGCCAACGGTCTCGTTCCAGCGGTTCGCCTGGTAGTCCGTGCCAAAACTCTCGACCGTCATGCCTGTGCCCGTGGGCAGGGGTGCTGGCGGATCGGTACGTGGCCCGGGCGCTTCAGACGCGGCAGCTGCAGGGGCAGCAGTCGCGATGATGACAGCGGGCGCAGCCCACGCCATGCCTTGCAGGATGCGGCGGCGCGACAGGCCGCCAGCAGTGGTCTTATTTTCGCTCTCAGGCGCGAGAAGTGACATGGAAAATCCTCAGTTTTTTACATTCCGGCCCGCCAGCCGGCTCGTCCCTCAAAGTGGGTATCGGCAGCAATCCTCACAAGCATGAGAGCGATTCGACAGGTTTGTGTGACCAATCTCACACTGCCTCCGCCTCAGGCAGGATCGGAGGGCGTGAGCGTCACTACGCCCGCTTCGGCAAGCCGCTCCACCATGATGCGCGTCTGCTCGGGAACCGAGTTACCTTCCGGCGGCGGGCCAAACTGAGCAAATAGGTGCTCTCCCAGCTCCCCAACGGACATGCCCCCTGCGCACACCCGCACAATCTCGGAACTGACGGGCGAGAGCAGCATTACTTCGGAACCCACCAACACCAGCACGTGGTCATCGCGCACCAGTGCGTCGTCCACGGTGGTCACCACAATGTCGGCATCGGCGATCACGCGGCATCACCCACGAACACCGGCATAAGTCGCACAAGATCCTCTGCGTCCGAGTACGTCACGCGCTGCAACCCGCCCGTGGCCTCGATCGCCCTCGCGAGCGAACGCAACGGCTCCGCCAAACGAGGCAGGTACGAGACCTGGGCGGACAGTTCCGCAATCCCTTCCAGCAGCGGCACCTCGGAAATGGTGGGCACCGTGCCTGGCTCGGCAACACGGTCAAGCAGCACAATGCGCGCAAGCCGCAACTCCGCTGGCGCCTCGATCAACTCCTCATCGTCCGGGGACAACTGCACTTTGTGGTGATGCTTTGGAGTGATGACGGACAGCGGCTTGGGATAGGGGGTAACCGTGCCGTCTAGCCCAATGACAACCGTTTCGTCGGAGACGTAACCAAACTGCCTGCCCAACGTGCGCGAGAGGGTGGTCTTGCCCGTACCGGAAGGCGCCACGAACGCAACTACACGGCCGTCGGACAATGCCATGCCTGCGGCGTGGAGCATGATGACTTCCCCAGCCCTGACGTCGATGGCGCGCACGGTGACGGCGCCTGCCAGAGCGTGCATGACGTCGGCAATGGTTTCGCCGCCAATGGCGCCGCGGGCGCGAGCCACGCGCACCTTGGTGCGGCCGTCGTGAACGATGGCTTCGATGGTGAGGCCCGCGGTCTGTTCCGGCTCCGGCTCGCGCGCACACCGTGACCAGGCCGCGCGTAGTGCCTTAGCGAGCGCCCGCCCGCCGTCGCCGGTGCATCGCACATCCACTGGGACGCCAAACGCGTTGAGCGTCACAATCTCGGCGTCCGCACCTTGATCTGTGAGGCGGGCGGCGTCCAGTGGATCGCGGCGCGGCGCACGAACGGGGGCCATCGCAATCCACGCCTCGGCGAGTTCGCGTACGCGTGTGGCGATCGCGGAAGAGGTGGCCTCGTACGCGGCGTAGTCGAGGCCAACTGGGCTCACGATGTCGTCCGCGTCAGTCAGTTCCACGCCGGGGCGGGCCACGTTGAGCATGGGCGGGTGCTCGCGCAGCGGAGCGATGGGGCGCACCAAGCCCGTGAGTTTGGCGTATTCCACCAAGGTGAACGTGCGGCGGCGAGCGCGCGGGAACTGCTCAATGACCGCCTCACTCTCCGCGCGGGACATGGTGAGGATGAGGTCGGCATCGTCTACTACCTCGGGCTCGAGCAGCCGCGAGCGGAACCCGCCGGGATTGCCGCCTAGGGAGCGCAGCATGTCTTCCGCCTCGGGATCAATGCGGGCGCCGTGCTCATCCACCAGCCCGGCGGACGTCACGCGAATGGCCCACGCCTCCACGCCGTAATCCGCGAGCGCGGGCCGCATGAGCCGCTCCGCGAAGGCCGCGCACGTTGCATTCCGCGTGGACACGATAACCACGCGGAATGCGAGTCCGCCACGCCACTGCACGGGTCAGTCGCCGTCGCGCGCCTGCGACTTGCGCGGGTTGAGCTTGGTGTCGTAGCGGTACTCGTTGCCGTAGTACTGACCCTCGGTTTTTCGGCTCACGCCGTCAAGGATCACGCCAAGTGCCCTTCCGTTGACGCGTTCCAGGTTCTGCAGCGACTTGTCCAGCAGGTCAATGGTGGTCTTGCCAGCGCGCACCACCACGAGTGCGCCATCAGTGCGCGCCGTCAGAATGGCGGCGTCCGTCACCGGCACCAGTGGCGGGGAGTCTACCAGGATGATCGCGTGGCGATCCATGCCTTGGAGCAAGTTGCGCATCGTGACCGAGCCCAGCAGCTCCGAAGGGTTGGGCGGCACGGAGCCAGCGCCAAGTACAAACATTTTGTCTGTAGTGCCGTACGGCTGCAGCACTTCCTTCAGTTCCGCTTTGCCCACCAAGACGTCCGTGAGCCCGACGCCGGGGATGAGTCCCAGATATTCGGCCAATGAGGGGCGGCGAAGGTCGGCATCTACCAGGATCACCTTTTGGCCGGACTCGGCGATGGCCTCCGCGAGCTTGATCGCCACGGTGGATTTGCCGTCCCCGGGCAACGCCGAGGTGACAACGATGATGCGCGGCGGGCTGTCCACGTCCATGAATTGGAGGTTGGTGCGCAGTTGCCGCACGCCCTCGGCGGTATGGAAGTCCCGCCCTGCCGCGGCCACGCCGCTCTTGGCAATGTCCGGGTCAAAGGGAATGGTGCCCAACACGGCGATGTCGAACTCCCGCTCCACTTGGGCGGCGCTGCGCAGGCGCCGGTCAAGGGTTGCGCGGATGAGCGCGTAGGCAATGCCAATGGCGAGACCAAGCAACAGGCCAAGGGCCACGGCGAGCTTGGTGTTGGGCGAGCTTGGGCTGGAGGGCGCCACAGCCGTGTCCAGGGTCTGCAACTTGACGATGGATTCGCCCGCTCCCGGGCTCGAGTTCTCGAGGTCGCTCACCACCTTGGTCATGCCGGCAATCCACGCCTCGGCTAGCGCTTGCGCTTCTTGAGGTGTGGAGCCGTTGGCGCTTACTCGCAAAACTGCCGTATCAAGAGGGTTGGAGACGCTCACCCGGCCCACCACAGAATCGGGCGAAGCCTTGATGCCCAACTGGTCGATGACGTACTCCGCAACCTGGCGAGACTTAGCGATGTCCAGGTAAGACTTCACGCGCGAGACGGCGAAGTTGTTGCC
>CAYMRO010000025.1:0-14150 GCA_964392875.1 uncultured Demequinaceae bacterium | reverse complement strand
CGAATATCGCGACCAGGTGGTGCTGGTGGTCAACACCGCGAGCAAGTGCGGATTCACGCCCCAATTTGAGGGTCTGCAAGAGCTCTACGATCGCTTTGGCGACCAAGGCTTTGCGGTGCTCGGATTCCCTTGCGGGCAATTCGCTGGCCAGGAGTTGAACAGCTCAGACGAGATTGGCGATTTCTGCCAGGCCAATTACGGCGTGACCTTCCCGATGTTTGCCAAGATCGACGTCAACGGCAAGCATCAGCATCCCCTCTTCCGCTGGCTCAAGCGCGAGAAGCACGACGCTGTTGGCAAGGCCATCAAGTGGAACTTCACCAAGTTCCTCGTTGGCCGCGATGGCCGAGTCATAGCGCGGTACGCGCCCAACCACGAGCCCGCGCTCATCGCCGACGACATCGAGACAGCGCTCGCTCCGTAGAATTGGCCGAGTGCCCAACAACTCGCTTCACCCCGATTCCGGTATTGACCCCCAAGATCTTGAGGTGACGTTGCGGGTTTTGGGTTCGCTTCACTCCGTCGACGAGGAGCACCCAGACTTCATCGCCGTTCGCAATGGCACGGCGCACATGATCAAGGCCGTCAAACAGACCCGCCGCAGCGAGCGCAGGGCCGCCATCTATAGCGCCGACCAAGCCGTGGTTGCGGCAACGGCAACCGGAGCGTCGGACCGAATTGATGACGAGACGCGCGGACTGACGCTCACGGCCTCGGTAGAGGTGCCCACTGCGGGCACGTTTACCAAGCCGCGGCCGTGCTACATCTGCAAGCAGAAGTACTCCGTAGTGGACGCGTTCTATCACCAGCTGTGTCCCTCGTGCGCGGCACTTTCTCATGCAAAACGCGACGCGCGGACGGATCTTGCGGGCAAGCGCGCGCTCCTCACGGGCGGCCGCGCCAAGATCGGCATGCACATCGCGCTGCGGCTGCTTCGCGACGGCGCGCACACCACCATCACCACGCGCTTCCCGCGTGACGCAGTGCGGCGATTCGCGGCCATGGATGATGCCAGTGAGTGGCTGCATCGACTCCGTGTTGTTGGCATTGACTTGCGTGATCCCTCGCAAGTAGTTGCGCTTGCGGAGTCGGTTGCCGCGGACGGCCCGCTCGACATCCTCATCAACAACGCCGCACAAACGGTCCGACGCTCCCCCGGCGCCTATTCGCCGCTCGCCGACGCCGAATCGGTTCCGCTTGAGGAAGGGCTGTGGCTGGAGGGCCGAGGGCCAGAGCTCCTGACGCTCGGCCGCACAAGCGACAGGCACCCGCTTGCTCTCGAGGAGTCGGTGACCCCGCACCCCTTGCTCGCCGCGGCGAACGCGCAGCAGCTCACCGCGCTAGCCCTGGCGCCCGGCTCGTCATCGCTCGCCAAGCTTGCGGACGGCAGCGCCATCGACGCAGGCGGCCTGGTCCCGGACCTGCATCACACCAACTCGTGGGTGCAAGCCGTTGGCGACGTAGATGCGCTGGAATTGTTGGAGGTGCAGCTGTGCAACAGCACCGCGCCCTTCATTCTCATCAACATTTTGCGGCCGCAGTTGGCAACCGCGGCTCGGGGTGCGCGGAGCGGCCGCAGCTACGTGGTGAACGTCTCCGCCATGGAGGGGGTCTTTAACCGCGGCTATAAGGGCCCCGGCCACCCGCACACCAACATGGCCAAGGCAGCGGTGAACATGCTTACGCGCACGAGCGCGCGTGAGATGTTCGAGACGGACTCGATCCTCATGACAAGCGTTGACACCGGCTGGATCACGGATGAGCGCCCTCATCCAACTAAGGTGCGGCTCGCGGAGGAAGGCTTTCACGCGCCCCTAGACCTCGTCGATGGTGCTGCGCGGGTGTACGACCCCGTGGTGCGCGGCGAGGCCGGTGAGGACCTGTTCGGCGTCTTCCTGAAGGACTACGTACCCTCCGCCTGGTAACCAGCAATACTGGTGTGACGCGAAAGGAGCACCGTGCGCGCTCTCGTAAAGACGGCGTCGGGCCCCGGCCTGCGCCTTACTGACGTCCCAGAGCCGGTGGCTGGAGATGCGGACGTCACCATTCGGGTTTTGAGAACCGGCATCTGCGGCACCGATCTCCACATTGAATCGTGGGATCCCTGGGCAGCCGCCACGCTCGTGCCGCCCATCATCCCGGGCCATGAATTCTCCGGCGAAGTGGTGGCTGTGGGCGGGTCCGTGCGAGACGTCCACGTTGGCGCCATCGTGTCCGGCGAGGGGCACATTGTGTGCGGGACGTGCCGCAATTGTCGCGCCGGGCGCAGGCACATGTGCAACCGCACCTCCGGGCTGGGCGTGAACAGGGACGGCGCCTTCGCGGAATTTGTGGTGCTCCCCGAGTCCAACGTGTGGGTGCACCATGAGGGCATCGATCTGGACCTCGCCGCCATCTTTGATCCCCTTGGGAATGCAGTCCATACGGCCCTCAAGTTCCCGCTTGTTGGCGAGGACGTGCTCATCACCGGTGCAGGGCCCATAGGACTCATGGCTGCTGCCGTGGTGAGGCATGTTGGCGCCCGCTACATCGTGGTGACTGACATCTCTGAGCCGCGGTTGGAGCTCGCACGGCGCATGGGGGCAGATCTGGCGATCAACGTCTCGCACGAGACCGTGGCCAGTGCCCAGCAGCGCCTTGGCATGCGTGAGGGCTTCGACGTTGGCCTTGAGATGAGTGGGCAGCCCACTGCACTGCCGGAGATGATCGACAACCTCACACATGGTGGCCGGGTGGCGATGCTGGGACTGCCCACGGGCCCCATCGAGGTTGACTGGGCCAAGGTTGTGACCCACATGCTGACCATTGCCGGAATCTATGGCCGCGAGATGTTCGAGACCTGGAATGCGATGAGCGCCATGCTGCAATCGAGTTCCAACCTCCGCGCGGCGCTGGACGCCGTCATCACCGACCGGCTGCCCGCGAGCCAATGGCAGGAAGGCTTTGCTAGGGCGCGCGCGGCTTCCGCGGGCAAGGTGGTCTTGGACTGGACACAACTCGATGATTAGCCGCATGTGAAGGGAACGCCATGTACGGATCCATGCAGAGTCAGCTGACGTCCACGCTCGAGGAGATTCGCGCGGCGGGGACGCTCAAGGGCGAGCGACCCCTCGCGGGCGCGCAGGCGGCCGTAGTGCAGACAGGCACTGCCGAGGTGCTCAACTTCTGCGCCAATAACTATTTGGGCCTCGCCAACGATCCGCGCATCGTGGGTGCGGCGCAGGCCGCAATGGACGAGTGGGGTTTTGGACTTGCGAGCGTCCGTTTCATTTGTGGCACCCAGGAGCTCCACCTCGAGCTTGAACGGCGCGTATCCGAATTTCTCGGGACGGAAGACACGATCCTGTTTGGCTCATGCTTTGACGCGAATGGCGGTGTCTTCGAGGCATTGTTTGGCGCGGAGGACGCGATCATCTCCGACGAACTCAATCATGCTTCGCTCATCGACGGGATCCGGCTGTCCAAGGCACAGCGGTTCCGCTATCGCAACCGTGACCTCGCGGACCTCGAGGCGCAACTGGCCGCGTCACAAGGCGCACGCCAGCGCGTGATCGTCACGGACGGCGTGTTCTCCATGGATGGCTATTTTGCGCCTTTGGAGGGAATCTGTGACCTCGCAGACAAGTACAGGGCGCTGGTCCTTGTTGACGACTCCCACGCGGTGGGCTTCATCGGCGAGCACGGCCGCGGCACCCCAGAACGCGCAGGGGTGGAGCGGCGCGTTGACATTTACACAGGCACGTTCGGCAAGGCGCTTGGCGGCGCTTCCGGTGGCTACGTGGCGGCTCATGCGGAGATCGTTGCCCTGTTGCGGCAGCGCGCGCGTCCCTACCTCTTCTCCAACACCGTGGCGCCCGCGGTAGTTGCGGGCACCCTTGCCGCCCTTGAGCTGGTGGGCGGCGGTGCGGACCTGCGTCACCAACTAAGCAAGAATGCGGCGCTCTTTCGCGAGCTCATGGCTGACGCCGGCTTTGACCTGCTCCCCGGCGAGCACCCAATTGTGCCCGTGATGTTTGGCGATGCCGCGCTCGCCGCACGCATCGCGGACCGCATGCTGGGGCTCGGAGTCTATGTAGTCGCATTCTCCTACCCGGTGGTACCAGTGGGGCTCGCCCGCATCCGCGTGCAGCTCTCCGCTGCGCACTCCCCCGCTGACATTGAGCGTTGCGTGGACGCGTTCGTGACGGCACGATCCGCCGAAGGCGGCGCATAGGTCAAATTCAGTACAATCGCCGCAATTGCCCCTCGTTTGTCCCCAAATCTCGTCAAGTATGGGTAAAGTCGGCAAGGTGAGCAAAGGTGCCACGATCGCCGGGATTCGCCTGGCCGCAGCAGCCGTAATTGTCGCTGCCCTCTGCGCTCAAGCGTGGGCAGATCTGACGTACGGCACCTTCACCTGGGCACAACTGCCCGTCTACTTCACGCCGCTTGCCGCGATCGCCGCGATCGCTGCGTTAGTCAGCGCGGCATGCGCTGGCCCGGCTGAACCGCGTTGGGTGGCCCTGTTGCGCGTCAACGCCGCGACGTACGCCGTGATCACGGGCGTGGTCTATTGGGCCTTGCTCGCGCAATACGGCCACCCCAAGTTCCCGTGGGCCAACGCCATCATCCACGGCGGGACCGGTCTGATCCTGGTGCTGGACTGGGTCATCGTTGGCGAGCGTCGGCGCCTTCCATGGCACACCATGTGGACCGTCTTGGGCGTGCCCGCGGTATGGCTTGGATACCTCATCGCCTACGAAAAGATCGACGGATGGGTGCCGTACCCCTTCCTGGACCCTGCTCGCGGAGTGGGTCCCATCGCTGGGACGGTCTCGCTCATGGTTGCGGCTGGGCTGATTGTGGTGACGGCGCTTCGTTTGAGCACCGGTTTGCGCATCGCTGAGCGAGAATCTGCAGCCTAATCTGGAGCATCTGACACCACGAGTGCCAATGGTCGCCTACCGTTGACCCATGACCGACGTGGATGGCACACCTGACGAAGACACCGAGGGTGTGCAAACCACCTTTGAAGACCTTGGGCTCGAGGGTCCGCTCCTCAAGGCGCTCAAGGACGTGGGCTATGAGACCCCGTCTGCAATTCAGACACAAACCATCCCGCCGTTGCTCGCGGGCCGTGACGTTGTTGGCTTGGCGCAAACCGGCACGGGTAAGACGGCGGCGTTTGCGCTGCCCATCCTCGCGCGGCTCGATCTCCATCAGAAGGCCCCTCAGGCGCTAGTCCTGGCACCCACGAGGGAACTCGCACTCCAAGTGTGTGAGGCATTCGAGAGCTACGCGTCTCACCACAAGGGTGTGCACTTGTTGCCTGTCTACGGCGGGCAAGGATACGGCGTGCAGCTTTCCGCGTTGCGACGAGGCGTTCACGTGGTGGTGGGAACACCCGGCCGCATCATGGACCACCTTGAAAAGGGCACCCTTGACTTGTCGCAACTGAAGTACCTGGTGCTCGACGAGGCCGACGAGATGCTCAAGATGGGTTTTGCCGAAGACGTGGAGACAATCCTCGCGTCCACGCCGGACACCAAGCAGGTGGCGCTCTTCTCCGCCACCATGCCGCCGCAGATCCGCCGTCTGGCTGCGAAGTATCTGAACGACCCCCAAGAGATCACGATCAAGCGCAAGACCACCACGTCGTCGACCATCCGCCAGCGCTATCTCATCGTTAGCTTCCCGCAAAAGCTCGACGCACTCACTCGCATTCTCGAGGTGGAGAACTTTGAGGCGATGCTGGTCTTCACGCGCACCAAGAACGACACCGAGACGGTGGCAGAGAAGCTCCGCGCGCGAGGCTTCGCCGCGATGTCAATCAACGGCGACGTTGCCCAGGTGCAGCGCGAGCGCACCATCAAGCAGCTCAAGGAAGGCAAGCTTGACATCTTGGTGGCAACTGACGTTGCCGCCCGCGGCCTCGACGTTGACCGCATCAGCCACGTGGTCAACTTTGACATCCCTATCGACACCGAGTCATATGTGCACCGCGTGGGCCGCACTGGGCGCGCGGGCCGCTCGGGCGATGCCATCAGCTTTGTGACACCGCGCGAACGCCGCATGCTGGGCGCCATCGAGAAGGCCACGCGCCAGCCGCTCACTGAGATGCATTGGCCAAGCGTCGATGACGTCAACGCCACGCGCCTGGCTCGCTTTGACGAGTCCATCACTCAAGCCCTCACGCAGTCGGCACGCATCGCCAGCTTCCGCGACATCATCGGTCACTACGTTGAGCACCACGACGTTCCCGAGACCGACGTTGCGGCGGCACTCGCGGTGGTGGCACAGGGCGACACTCCCCTGCTGCTCGATGCCGCTGCCGAGCCCAAGCCGCAGACGTTCGCCAAGGACTCTGGCGCCCCTCGCGGAGGCGAGGGAGGACGCGAGGCGCGCGAGCGCAGGGCACCTGCTGCGGGCTTTGCGACGTACCGCATTGCCGTTGGCAAGCGACACAAGGTGGAGCCGCGTCAGATTGTTGGCGCGCTAGCCAACGAGGGCGGGCTCTCGCGCGGCGACTTTGGCGCCATCAAGATCCAGCCCGACTTCTCGCTCGTGGACCTGCCAAAGGACCTGTCTCCCGACGTCTTCCGGAAGCTCAGCGGCACGCGCATTAGCGGCAAGCTCATCGAACTTCGGCTGGACTCTGGGCCCGGCGGCCCGCGTGCGGGTGGCGGTTACAAGGGCAAGAATCCGCGCCCCGCGAGCGAGCGCGGACCTAGAAAGCCGCGTCACTAGCCCGCAATTGCACCAGTGGACCCGCTTGCCGGCGAGTCCGTCAACGCATCCAACGCCTTAGCGAGCCTACGCGCGCGCACGGCATCCGTTGTGGCGGTCATGAGCGGATGCAGAATCGAGAATCGTTGGGCGCTTGATAGCGCCTCGAAGCGAGCGTGCGCTAACGGCGACGCGGCAAGTGCGGCTGCGAGGTCGTCGGGCACCACCGCCGTGGCGGGGCCCGCATACGCACGCTCCCACCGTCCGTCGGCCTTGGCCTTGGCCACCTCCGCCATGCCGCGCGCCCGCATAGCGCCCGCCTCGGTGAGCTGGGAGACGAGTTGCACATTGCGCTGTGACCACAGGGATCGGGCCCTGCGCGGCGTGAATCGCTGTACGAACGTGGCGTCATCGAGCGACTGCTTCTGCCCGTCGATCCAGCCGCTGCACAGTGCAGCCTCGAGCGCCTGCGCATAACTGAGCGACGTAGGCACGGTGGTGCCCTTCTTCGCGAGCACGAGCCATACGCCATCGGACACGCTCTCGTTGGCATCGAGCCATGCGCGCCAAGCCGCAGCATCTTCGACAACCAGCGTCAGTACATCTTGGGGCAACGGCATGCGGCCCATGTTAGGGCGTGGAGCTGACACAGCAGCCCCAGTGCAGCCACCGGCGTTAGGCCCGGCGCGCTCCAAACAGGGCGTAGAGCAGGGGGATCACGGAGGATCCCATCATGACCACACCGATTTCCTCGTTGCCGTTGTGCAACACCGCGCCTGCAATGAGCAGGGCCGTGAACAGCAGCGCCCCAATCGCACGTTTGACGTAGCGCTCAACGCGGGCAATCTGGGCCTCTACGGCGGGCACATGTATGGGGAGCGTCCCATCCTCAAGTCGATCAAGCACGGAGTCCACCCTGTTGGGCAGCTTCCACGCGATCCCCGCCACCTCGGCGGCCTGCTTGGCAAAGTCCGCAACCAGGTTCCCGCTCTCGCTCTTAAGCAGCGCCAACGCATACGGCTCCACCGAGTCCCAGATGTTGTACGCGGGGTTGAGCGAGCTGCACAGCCCCGAGGTGAGCGACATCGCGCGCCCAATGAGCAGGAAGTCTTGGGGAAGTTGGAAGGGCTGGTTGAAGAGCACATCGCCAAACTCCTGCGCAAAGTCACGGAACTCGCTTGGATCCACCTCTCGCAGCTCGGCGAAGCCCATCCCGCCAAAACGCTCGAACACGTGAGTCATAACGACTTCCAGCTCGTGCGTATTGGACCCGGGGAGCAGCACACCGGCACCTTGAATCGCCTCAACGATGCCCTTGCCGTCGCGCCCAGCCGCCGCGATGAGCAGCTTTCGCAAGTTCCCGCGCAGGGTGGCCGGGATTTCGCCCATCATGCCAAAATCCACAAACGTCAAAACCCATGCCGGGCCGACGCTGGGGTTGGCTGCCGCGGAGACGAACAGATTTCCTGGGTGGGGATCGGCGTGGAAAAAGCCGTACTCAAACAGTTGGTCGAACATGATCTCTGCGAAGGTCGTTGCCACCTCTTTGGGATCGATCCCCGCGTGTGCCAAGCCAACCTTGTCCGTGACCTTGATTGCCGTGACGTCCTCGAGGGTGAGCACTCGCTTGGTGGTGCGCTCCCATGCCACTTGTGGCACCCTGACGCGGGGATCGTCGGCGAACATCTCCGCAAACCGCTCGGCATTCGCCGCCTCGTGAAGATAGTCAATTTCCTCAAGGCTCGTGGCGGCGAACGACTCGACCAGTGCCGGCACATCCGCGCGCTTTGAGATCACGCGAAAGCGAGCCATCCACACCGCGATGCGGCGCAAGGCGCGCAGGTCAATGGCGACCACCTCGTCGATTCCGGGCCTCTGGACCTTCAAGACCGCGCCGTCGAACCCCGTCTGGGCAGCGTCGGCTTCCCTGAGACGAACCCGGTAGACCTGCCCAAGTGATGCCGCCGCTACTGGAGTCTCGTCAAATTCCGCGAATACGTGGTCGAACGGCAAGCCCAACTCAGCCTCCGCGAGAACGCGAATCTGCTCGAAGGGCACCGCTGGTACCTCGTCTTGCAGTCCCTCGAGCTCCTTGGTGAGCTCCGGAGGGAGCACGTCAAGGCGCGACGACATGTACTGGCCCACTTTGATCATGAGCCCGCCGAGCTCCACCGCGAGGGTGCGGAAGCGGCGCGCAAACCGAACCATACGTGCCGAGCGCCCGCGCGCGGCAAACTTGGCGAGGCCAATGCGCGGCAGGAGAAAGTCGTACCACCACGTGACGGCAAAGACCCACGTGGCAAAGCGGATGATGCGGCGGTACCGTGCGCGGCCCGTAGCGGCGTGAGGCATGCTGCTACTCCTCATCCCCGACGGTCACGCGGAATACCCGTCAGGACTGCGCCAGAATCGAATAAATCTTACGACGCGTCTCCGTGAGGAGGTCCGCCGCCTCTTGCCTTTGCTCGGCGTTTCCCGTGCGGGCAACCTGAGCCACGGCCTGCGCCAGCTCCATGCCGGCTTTGGAGACGGTGCCGAGCATGCTGCCCTCCGAGGACTCCGCCTTTGCCCACGGCGTGGAATCCATAACTTCGGCGGCGGCTTCCGTGCCTTCTTGCGTGAGGGTGTAGGTCTTGCGATCCTGAGACATCTCAGACGTCACGAGCCCCTCGTCCGCGAGCAGCTGGAGCGTTGGATAGATGGATCCGGCGCTCGGCTTCCAACGGCCGTCGGTGCGCTCCTCGATTGCGCGGATCAGCTGGTACCCGTGCATGGGACCCTCGGTGAGCAGCGCAAGGATCGCCGTGCGAACATCGCCCCGGCCCATGCGCGTGCTCACCTTGCTGTCAAAATTGGCGCGGAATTGAGACATGGCCTCCCACATCGCGTCGGGGGAAAACTTGTTCTGATCATTCATGACGACCTCCTAGTGCGTGCCTCGCTCGCAGTGAACGATAGTGAGCGATATATCGCTATCTTCACACGGATGCAGGCGGCGCGCAAGTGCATCAGCTGGCCGCCATCACCGGCCCCACTTTGTCCAGGTAGCAGCGGCCGCACAACGATTCATAGTCGGCATCCTGCCCATCGATCGCCACCTGTGCGCCATGAGAAACGAACTCGCCCCCAATGACCCGGCCATTGAAAATCGCCTTGGAACCGCATCGGCAGATGGTCTTCAACTCCTCGATCGAATGCGCAATCTCGAGCAATCGCAAGGACCCCGGGAAGGAGTGCGTCATGAAGTCGCCGCGCAGGCCGTAGCAGAGCACGGGCACACCGTGCCGGACGGCCACAACGAAGGCCTCGTCCACTTGCGCAGGCGTGAGGAATTGCGCCTCGTCAATGAAGACGGCCGCGGTCTTGGCAAGAGGTGCGTGCGCCTCTAACGCCGCGATGAGCGAGGCATCGGGCCCAAGCAGTATGTCGACTGGACGCTCCACCCCGATCCGTGAAGCAATGAACTCTCCCGCTTTGGTGTCCGCGCCAGGTTTGACGATGACGGGGTGCTGATCGCGTTCCTCGTAGTTGTACGCAGCGGTGAGGAGCAGGGCGGTCTTGGACGAGTTCATCGCCCCATACCGGAAGTAGAGCTTGGCCATTGGGAAACCCTAGCCGCCCAGCGCGGTCAACCTCATTACCAGTCGTGCACTGTGCCATCGGCGAGGCGGTTGAAAGGCAGATACGCCCGGGTATACGGATACTTTCCCGCCTCATCGAGGTTCAGTTCAACGCCAATCCCCGGCTTGTCGCCAGGGTGGAGGCGGCCCTCGCTCCACGTATAGGACTGCTCAAACACGGCATTGGTCTTGGCGCCGTGTTTCATGTACTCCTGGATGCCAAAGTTGTGGATAGCGAGGCCGAGGTGCATAGCTGCGGCCATCCCAACGGGCGAGATGTCAGTAGGACCGTGCATGCCGGACTTGATTTGGTATTGCGCCGCGAACTCGAGCACCCTCTTGAGGTGGGTGATCCCACCCGTGTGAGTGACTGCCGAACGCACGTAGTCGATGAGTTGCTCGCGGATTATCTGCTGGTAGTCCCACACGGAGTTGAAGATCTCGCCAATGGCCAAAGGCGTGGTGGTGTGCTGACGCACCAGTCGCAGCGCCTCCTGGTTCTCGGCGGGAGTGCAGTCCTCAAGCCAGAACAGGTCGTACGGCTCAAGGCTCTTTCCCAAGCTCGCGGCCTGAATTGGCGTCATGCGGTGGTGGCCATCGTGGAGCAGCATGGGCTCTGGCCCAAACTCGCTCCTTACGGCCTCAAACACGGTGGGCACGTGACGCAGATAGCTGCGGGTGTCCCAGTCCTCTTCGCTTGGCAAGGGGCCGCGCTGCGCGGGCTCGTAGTCATAGCGGACGCCCTCGCCGTTGTCCGCCTGGGAGTTTGAGGCGATGCCGTAGATGGCCCGCAATCCGGGCACGCCGGACTGCACGCGGATGGCCCTGAATCCCTGCTCTTGGTAGGAGCGCACGCTGTCAAACAACTCAGGGAGCGACTTGCCCGAGGCATGTCCGTAGGCGAGCAGCCCGGTGCGAGAAGCGCCGCCGAGCAATTGGTACAGCGGCATGTTGGCCGCCTTGGCCTTGATGTCCCATAGCGCAACGTCTACCGCCGCAATGGCGGCCATCGTCACGGGGCCGCGTCGCCAATACGCGCTGCGGTAGAGGAATTGCCAGGTGTCTTCGATGTTGTGGGCGTCGCGGCCAAGCAACAAAGGCACCACGTGGTCCGTCAGATACGCCACAACGGCGAGCTCGCGACCGTTCAAGGTGGCGTCTCCCAGGCCCGTGTGACCTTCATCCGTTGTGAGCTTCAGCGTCACGAAATTTCTATCAGGGCTGGTGACGATGACTTCCGCGCGGTCTATTTTCAAGGTAACTCCTGGTGTTGTGTGGTGAGCTCGTTGACGACGTCCAACTGCCCAATGACGGCGTCGATGAATGCCTGGGAGCGACCCACCTCCGCGGGGAAGATCGAGGTCATCCCAAGGATTGCCCGGACGGCAGCGCCGCGGTCTGCGTTGAGCGCTGTGGTCGATGGCACGGCGCCGGTCAATTGGGCCGCCATGGGATCCTCCAGGTCACGGCTCCCGGGGTCTCCGGCCCGCGCGATGTGGGCGATCCACGCGGCCACGAGGAGCGCAAGATGGCGAGGAGTAGCACCCGCATTGAGGCGATCAGACACGGTGCCAACCACCCTGTTTGGCAACTTCTGCGAGCCGTCCGCGCCCACTTGAGCCGTGGTGTGGGCCAAGTTGGGGTTGGCGAAGCGGTCAATGACGCTGTCCCTGTAAGCCTCGAGGTTCATTCGCGCGGGCGCCGTGAGCGTGGGCAACACGTCTTCGTTGATCAACTGCAAACTGAGCGCGCGCACGGTGGGATCCGCAATCGCTTCCACAATGGTCGCGTATCCCAGCAAGCCACCAAGCCAGGCAAGGAACGAGTGAGTGGCGTTCAAAATGCGCAGTTTGGCTGCCTCATAGGGCGCTACGTCATCAGTGAGGATCGCTCCGGCGAGCTCCCACCGCGGGCGTTCGCCCGCAAAGTTGTCTTCGATGATCCATTGGTGGAATGGCTCGGCAACCACGAGCGCGCTGTCCGTCAACCCCAACATCCCCAAGGCCTCAGCGCGATCCGCGGCAGTCGTTGCGGGCGCGATGCGATCCACCATCGTGGAGGGGAAGGTCACGCTCGAATCGAGCCAACGCATGAGCCCGTCATGTGCGGGCAGGGCGCTGATCAACTCATAGACGAGGCCCCGCGTCACCTGGCCATTGCTCACCAGGTTGTCGCAAGAGACCACGGTGAAGGGCGCGCCACCTGCGCGGAATCTGCGGGCCAGTCCGCGCACCAAGAGACCCATTGGCGTGCGGCACGCCTCCCCTGCCGCACCACCAGCAGACTCCCCCACCTCGGCCGCATCCGCTGCGAGCTCCCGAGCAACCAATGAGAGGTCGTGTTGAACGTCAACACTGTCGAGGTCCACGCGCCCGTCCGCCCCCCGCGAGTACCCCTTTTCGGTGAGTGTGAGCGTGGCGAGGTGCACTTCAGGCGACGCTAAGGCATCGAGAACGTCCTCAGACCTGTCGCCCGGCCACGCGACGTCCCTGATGCTGGCCACGAGCCGCAAGTGGACGGAGTCCCGCCCTTTGAAGAGAACTCCGTACAGGCAATCTTGAGGCGCCAGCTGTCTCACCACAGCGTCGGAACGGCCCGTGACGCCAAAGATGCCCCAGCGCGTCTCCCCCGCCGCACGCGCCGCATCCTCGGTGCAAACGGCGAGGTGAGCGCGGTGGAAGGCGCCTATGCCAAGGTGCACCATGCCAATGGTGAGCGCGCGAGCGTCCACGCTTGGCAGCGTGACGCTGTCACTCGCTGCCACGCCCTGGAGCGTCTGCAGGTTGAGCCGGCGCTCGCCCTCCGCACTCACAGTTGCTGGTGACCCCCCGCTAGTCATCCCGCGACTCGCGGACGCGTGCCACCAGCTGAGTTGGATTGATGAACCGCAGCGCAATGACCAGGATGACGAGCATCATCGCGGTGTAGATGACACCCATGGCGGAGATCAGCTGGCGAGACTCGCCGCCGCCCGCGCTCGTCATGGCACGGTAGATGGCAACCACCAGTGTGTCCGACGACGGCCCGGATACCAGGAACGTTAGATCGAACATGCCAACCGTGCGCACCAGCACCAAGATGCTCGCCGCGAGAATTCCGGGCACGAGCAGCGGCCCAAGAATTCTCACAAAGACCTGCCGCATGTTGGCGCCGCTCATGCGTGCCGCATTTTCAATGGCGGGGTTGATCTGCTCGATGAACGGCGTCATGGTGATGATCACGAACGGCACCGACGGCACGAGGTTTACGAGGATGACGGCGATGATGGTCCGGCCAAGGCCAAAGTTGTACATCACGGTTGCGAGTGGGATGCCAAACGTGATGGGCGGAATCAGAATCGGCAACAGAAAGAGCAGCATGACTAGCCCTTTACCAGGGAACTTGCTGCGTGCCAGCACGTACGATGCGGGCACTCCCAAAATGACTGAGATCACGATGACCGAGAACGCAACGAGGAGCGTCACGCCGATGGTGTGGGTGAGATCAAACCGCGTCCAGGCCTCTTGGTACCAGCTCAGCGTGAAATGCTCCGGCAGCCATGTGTCGAACCACGGCTTGCCGAACGAATCCACGACCACGCTCAGCACAATGCCAAACAGGAACACGAAGAACGCCGTGATGCCGAACCACACAAACCACACGCTTGGGGTTGCCGAGAGGGACTTTTCGCCCGGCGCTTTGGTTTGCGCTGGCTTGGCTCGCGTTGCCGTGCCCGACGCTGTCTTAGCTGCGGTGCTCATCATCCCTTCCCTCCTGTGGAGCCTCGGTAGAGGAACGAGCGACCAAAGAACACGATGGCTATCACTGCGAGTTCAACGCCGCCCA
>CAYMRO010000024.1:11317-14154 GCA_964392875.1 uncultured Demequinaceae bacterium | reverse complement strand
TTCAATGGCAGAACTTCAGCTTCCCAAGCTGATAGCGCGGGTTCGATTCCCGTCACCCGCTCCAGTTTGCGTAGCCCCGCGCGAATGCCCGCGCTGCGGCGGTCGCCTACGGGCCGCTTAAGAAGCGGGCCCGGAATCCCCAAACTTCCGCGCCCCACTCCACGCGGCCACGAACGCGCCAATCACAATGAGCACGTCGCCAATGCTGAAGGTGTTGGCCAGCGGCAGCGGCGCGGGCCATGCGAAGAAGTCGCCGAGCCACGGCAGCACCGGGTTCTCTAGCACCGCTGAGTTCTGAAAGTGGCCGCTGTCAATGAGGCCAGCGCGTGCCACAGCATCGGCCGAGGCGGGCAGGGTGCCACCGTTGAGGGCAATGATCACGCCGTTGAGCAGGGCGCCCGCACCAACAAAGTAGACGCCAGGGAAGCGCCGGTTGAACCACAAGAACGCCACCGCCACCGCGTAGGTACCCACATGCAGAACGGCCGCGATGCCGTGCGGCAGGTCCAGCTTGAGCACCAGCACCTGGGCAATCAGCACCACCCAGATAAGCCAGCCGAGGCGCCAACGGTTGAGGAACAGAGCCGCGGGCCAGCGGCCAACGATGAGCGGCGACGCGAGTGCCACAACGCACCACGCAAGGACCAGCATGAAGTGCCTCTACGAGGTGGCAGCGCCCGCGCGCCCGGCGTCAAAGATCTGCATGATCTGTTCCGGCGGGACGGGGTAGCCCAGGTGATGGCCCTGCCCAATGGGGCAGCCAAGCTTGTGCAGCGCGAGCGCCGTGGCCTCGTCCTCGATGCCCTCCGCAACCACGCGCAGCCCAAGCGCCGTGGCGAGCGCGATCGTGGACTCCACGATGATGAGGTCGTGGCTTTCGGTGCCAATGTTGATGACAAACGACTTGTCGATCTTGAGCTCGTCGATCTCAAGTTTTTTGAGGTAGTTGAGCGACGCGTTGCCCGTCCCATAGTCATCAATCGCGATTGCGACACCCAATTTGCGCAAACCGCGCACCACAGCGTCTGCCCGCACAGCGTCGGCCATAATGCCCGTCTCCGTAACCTCAAGTACCAGGCTCGACGCTGGGACGCCGGTGCGCGCGAGGGCGTCGGCGATTTGGGTGGGCAAGGAGAGGTCGGAGAGCAGGCGTGCGGAAAGGTTGACGGCCATGCGTAATTCGTGGCCGGTGGCGCGCCACTTTGCAGACTGCGCCAGGGCCACGTCCAGGACGTATGCCGTGAGCGGGACGATGAGACCGGAACTCTCCGCGAGCGCGATGAACTGCTCCGCGGTGACCTCTCCGCGCCGCGGGTGGCGCCAGCGCACTAGCGCCTCCACGCCAACCAAGCTGCGGTCGGTGAGGTCAAATTGCGGCTGGTACGCGACGTACAGCTCGCCCACCTCGATCGCCGTGCGCAGGTCCGCGAGCAGCTGCAGCCGCTCAAGCGTGTTGATGTCGTACTCCGGGGAGTAAATGGTGATGCGGTCCCGCTCCAGCTTGGCGTGATACAGCGCGATGTCCACGTGCTTGAGGAGCGTCTCGGCGTCGGTGCCGTGGTCTGGGGCAAGAGCCACACCAGCGCTCGCACGCACCAACAGTTCGAGTCCCTCAATGTGCAGCGGGTTGTCGAGGCAAGCGAGGAGATCCCGCGCAACGTCCGCGGTGTCCATGGGCGAGCCGTGCACCACTACCGCAAACTCATCGCCGCCAAGGCGGTGCACCGAAGCGGTCTCGGGGGCGGCCGCCACGAGTTCATCCGCGACCTTGCGCAACACCTTGTCACCAAAGGGGTGGCCAAGAGTGTCGTTGATGTCCTTGAAGTGGTCGAGGTCCAGAAGCACCAGGCCCGGACCCGCGGCGTTGGCGCGCTGCGCCTCTGCGAGCCCCTGGCCCAGGGCGTTCTGCAGTTGGGCGCGGTTGCCCAGGCTCGTGAGTTGGTCGTGGGTCGCGTCGTGCGCATGGCGAGCGGCCGACGCCGCAAACAGGTGGGCGGCAACCACAGGGGCCGCGAGGAGCGACAGGGCCAAAAGGCCGTCAGCTGCCACGATGGCGGCAATGCCACCGATGCTCAGCAAGACCAAGTTGGTCACCAAGAAGTTGCGAAGATCGTCTCGCAGCACGGTGAAGACGCGCTGGTGCATGGCGAGCGACACAACGCCGGCAACTAGCACCCAGTTCACAACGAACATGGCCAAGCCACCAAGCAGCAGCGGCCCAATATCGCTCGGTTCTACTTTGGTGGGGACGTCGAGAATACTGCGGCTTGTGAGCACGGCGTAGATGGCGCCCGCGCTCAGAACGCTGAGCGTGTATTGAGAGGTGTTGAACAGCGACTTCTTGGGGGAACGTCGCTGCAAGACATCGTCGGTGAGGCTCGCGATGATCTGCACCACAATGGCGACGGAAACTCCCGCGACTCCCACGAGTGCAAGCACGAACGGCGCCGACGTTGACAACGAACGGGTGCCGCCGCCCGCACGGGGCAAGATGATCGGCTTGACCTCACCGATGACGGCCGCAACCGCGAGGAAGATGCTGGCCCACAACGGAACCCCGTTGATGATGTTGCTCCACGTGGTGCCAAACGCCACGAAGACTGCCGCCGCAATGCCGAGCGCGCAGATAGCGCCTACATATACGTCGAGGCGCGAACGCCCTGCTACAGCCACGTGTTCCTCGCCGCCCTCGCCACGCTCGGAGTCTAGTACCACTTCCGCCCGGCGTCGGTGAGGACCACCGGGTTAGTCCACCTACGTACGGTGGTGCCTTCGCGACTTAAAGAGAAGGCCTGCTGGCCTAGGCGGGAGGCCTAGTACCACTTCCAGCCGGCACC